>DASTZC010000281.1 GCA_035764505.1 Candidatus Polarisedimenticolia bacterium | reverse complement strand
CCAGCCTTCGCGCGGCTTCCGGGTCGCCCGCCAGACGCGAAAGGACGGCCGCCAGCGCCGGCGCGTCCCCCAGGGTGGCCACGTAGCCGCCGCACTCGTCCACCAGCTCGCGATTCTCGGGGATGTCGCTGGTTACGACCGGAAGCCCGTACGCCATCGCCTCCAGCAGCGCCACAGAAAGACCCTCCATGGTCGAAGGCAGGACGAAGGCGAGGGCGTTGGAGAAAAGCTCCTCCAGGGCGTTGCCCGTGAGGAAGCCGGTGAAGACGACGTCGGGGCCGGCGCCGGCTCGCAGCTGCGCCATGTACTCCTCGGAATAGCTCGATCCTCCGGCGATCACCAGCGGCAATCCGGTGCCGGCGGCACGATGCGCCTGCAGCAGGACGTCCAGTCTCTTCTCGGGCGACAGACGTCCGGCATAGAGGAAATACTGCCGGGGCCGCAAGCCCCAGCGCGCTATTTCGCTGTCCGGGCGGGCCTCGATGCGGTTGACGCCGTTGGGGACGTAGCGCACTTCCCGCCGGAAGCGATCGCGGTAATGACGCTGCAGGGTCCGGGAGACCACCACCGTGGCGTTGGGACAATTCAGCGAGGTCCACTCGCACAACCGCAGGTAGGTGCGCGCCAGCGCCCCCCACTTGGCCCGCTGCCAGTCCAGACCCCGGACCGACACCACGGTGCGCTTGCCCGCAAGCCGGGGAATCCAGGCGAAGGGAGACGAGCCCAGTGCGTGGAACTGCACCACGTCGACGTCCCGAAAGCAGACGTCGGCCGTCGACACCAGCGTGTGAACCAGCGTTTCCAGGTGCTTTGAGCGGATGGTCGGAATGCGGCGCACGCGCACACCGCGGTAGTCATCCCCCGGCGGGGAGAAATGCGACCGGCAATAGGCCGTCACCTCGTGGCCGCGGGCAGCCAGGCGGGAGCCGATCTCCTCGTAGTAACGCTCGATGCCGCTGTAAGCGGAGCCGACGCCCCGTCCTCCAATAAAAGCGATGCGCAAGGGACGAAAGCCGCCGTTGCCGCCATCGCGTGTCGTTCGTGACATGCGCTATCTCCTTCCGGCGCGCGCAGGAGCGGGCGCCGGCTTGGGTTTATCGGTCACCAGCACCAGCATCACCGCCAGCAGAGCCCAATAGACGAGCTGGATCTGCGGCATCAGGAGCGTGGTTTCGTTGAGGTTATGGACCACCAGGGCGATCAGGCTGCCGCTCATTCCCAGCCAGAAAACCAGATCCTCCGGCAGCCTCGCCCGGCGCACGTAGCGCAGGCACACCAGACTCGTCAGGCCCAGGAGCAGGATCCAGGTGGACGAGGCGGGCACGCCGGCACGCAGCATCATCCCCAGATAACCGTTGTGCGCCGTCTGCAGACGCCCCATTTTGGCCAGCTCCGGATCGATGTCCGAACCCGTCCCGATCCAGGGGCTTTCGGAAATCTTGTCGAAGATCAGCTGCCACTGCACCAGCCGCCACTTGAAGTTCTGCTGCCCCGTGGGGTCGCTCAGGGTAAAGAAGCGCTGCACGTTGGGCTTGTTCAAAATGTTGCCGCGCGTGGCGGCGAACAGTCCGAGCGCGAGGACGCCGGCGCCGCCGATCGCCAGGAGGCGCTTCCAGGGGACCCTCAGGATGAGTGGGGCCATGGACGCCATGAAGGCAACCAGCCCGCCGCGCGACTCGGTCAGCCAGAGGACCCGCATGAGAATGAGGAGCAGCACCGCGAAGAATGCCTGCTTTTTGAGATTCTTTTCGAACAGCATGCGCGTGACACAGAACGGGACGACCAGGATCATGTAACCGGCCAGCGCGTTCTTGGTGTTGAAGGGAGCGCTCGCGGAGGCGTGGCTGACCATCGTCTGGTACCAGCCGTACAACGCTATCCCAACCGTGGTAGCAAGCAGGAGATCCACCAGCCGCATGGCGGCCTTGCGATCGGGCAGGCAGTAGAGCAGAAGCGGGAACGGCAGCAGCACCCGAAGCGAGTCGCGGTAGGCGTACCATATGTTCTGGACCGGGCCCCCCAGAAAGTCCCGGTTGGCGTCCCCCATCACGAAAGTCAGGCACATCCAGACGGCGAGAAAAGCCCAGAGCGCCATGAAGACCCGGGTCAAGGGGCTCAGGAAGCGCGCCCCGCCGCGCGCCCGGGCGAGGATGGAGCCGGTGGTCACCACGACGAGCGTGAGAATCACGGCATCCAACGCCCGCACGCCGTTGAGTCCGCCGACCTCGTAGGCCATCTCGAAGGGCGAGAGCACCACGATGGCGTACAGGCTGATCATGGGGACCAGGACCCAGATCGTCACGCCCGCCCCGACGATGGCCAGGAATGCGGCCCCGGCCGGAGGCAGCATCAGGATCACCCACGCCAGAGTCAGCGCCGAGGTCACGATCCAGAACGGCACGGTGAGCCAGCGGGGAAAACTCCAGGAGCGCGCCGACTTGGCGGTGGACGCCGCGGCGGGGGTGAAAGGGAGCTTCCAGCGGCCCGAAGAGGTCGTCACGGCTGCCATAAGGGCTCCTGCGGCTTGGAATCGAGGCGACTGCCTCGGTTCGACAAGAGCAGCTCGTCGTAAAGATTCAGGGTATCGCGGGCCATGCGCTGAATCGAGAATTCGCTACGGACACGCTCGAGGGCCTGCGACCCGAGCCGGCGGCGCAGATCGGAACTGCTGATCAGCCCGCTCAAGGCGACCGCCAGGGCCGCGGGATCTTCAGGCGGGACCAGCCTGCCGGTCACGCCATCCACCACCACTTCGCCGCTTCCGCCGACCCGGGACGCCACGACCGGTTTGCCGCGCGCCATCGCTTCCAGCGGCGCCACCGGCAGCCCCTCTTCGCGCGAAGGAAGCACCAGGAGATCGCAGGCTTCTATCCAGGGAGCCACGAAGCCGCGCGACCCGGCAAAGAAAACCCGCTCCTGCAGCCCCCGCCGGCGGGCCAGATCCTTCAGCGCGGCAGCCTCCGGTCCATCTCCGACCAGCAGGGCACGCCAGGGCGGACAGGGACCGGCGTCCATCAACGCCAGCGCCTCGAGGAGGAGATCGGGCCCCTTTTCCGCATGCAGGCGCCCCAAGAGGAGCAGCACCGCTTCCTCGGGGGCGATTCCGAGGCGGCAACGAAGCCGCGCACCCCAGCGCGGCGAGGGCTCCACGGCTTCGATGCCGTTGCGCACGACGGCGATGCGGCTGCGTGGCACGCGATCCCGGCTCTCGAGGCGCTCCGCGACCGCTTCGGACACGGCCAGGATGCGAGTGCTGAGGGGACTGGAGACACGGTTGATCCAGAGCGCCGCCGGGGAACGGTTGTCCCCGAGGCAGCGCTCCGAGGAGATCAGGGGTACCCGGCGGAGGGTGAAGAGGCGGGTGAGCCGCGCGGCACAGTGCGAGCGATACAGGAAGCTGTGGATCAGGTCGAAGCGGCGCCGGCGCATCAGCCGGCGCAACGTGAGAAAGCCTCCTCCCACGATGCGCAGCGTGGAGCCGCGCCCGCCGAAGGCGAGCACCTCGATGCCGCGGGCCTGCAGGCGCGCGCCGATGGCGCCGACGTCTTCGAGGCTGGCGACGGTCATCGCCACGCGCCCGGAGGCCTGCAGCTCCACGGCCAGGCGCTCCAGCATCCTCTCCGTGCCGCCGAACCCGAGACTGTTGACGATCGCCAGCACCCGGATCGGGGTTCGGGTCATCGCCGGCTCAGCGCCGCCCGCCCCCGCCGCACGCGCTGGTTACGTGCCGGCTCCGGTCCGAAGTGGCGCACACGCCCCGCGATTGGGGGCGATGTTGAAAGCGATTCTTGGCTTGATGGCAAGGAAGCGGCCGCGGCGGCGCTCCCCAGGGTGCTTGTCGGATCATCGTGGTCACCGTCGTGTTGCCGGGAAAAACTCAGAAAATGGTATAGATAAACGGAGCCAGGGCGGAGCCGTGGGTCAGCACGATCAGAATTCCCAACAGCGCGCTCAGAATGATGATCGGCGCCAGCCACCACTTCTTCCTGACCCGCAGGAATTCCCAGAATTCCCTGCCGAATTGGACCTTGTCCTTCACCGATTCCTTGATGCTCATCCTGCCCTTCCCCCTAGTCGAGTTGGAATTCCTGCCGCCAGTCCCCTTCCTCCTGGAAGGCAGGCTGGGCCTTCTTGTCGAGAACGTAAGGCCCCATCACCAGATAGTCCATGTGCGTGCGCATGAAACAGCGGTACGCATCATCCGGCGTGCAGACAATGGGCTCCCCCCGGACGTTGAAGGAGGTGTTGATGATCACCGGGACGCCGGTCCGGCGATCGAACTCCTTGATCAGATCGTAGTACAGGGCGTTCTGCTCCCGGTTGATGCTCTGGATGCGCGCCGAATGGTCCACGTGGGTCACCGACGGGATGATGCGCTTCTCCTCCCGCACAGGCGCCACCAGAAGCATGTAGGGGCTGGGACGATCGATTTCGAAATATTCGGAGATGCGCTCTTCCAGCACCGTCGGCGCGAAGGGGCGGAAGCTCTCGCGGAACTTGATCTTGAGATTGACCACGTCCTTGTTCTCGGGATTGCGGGCGTCGGCGAGGATGCTCCGTCCGCCCAGGGCCCGCGGTCCGAATTCCATCTTGCCCTGGAACCAGCCGATGACCGTCTGCCCTTCGATCAGCGCCGCCACCCGCTTCACCAAGGTGTCGCGATCCAGCTTCTCGGCCGGCGCCCTGTACTTTTCGAGGATCGCCTGGACCTCGTCGTCCGAGAATTCCGGGCCCAGATAGGCGTGGCTCATGCTCTCTGTGCGCGGCTGGTCCAGGACGCTGTGATAGATGTAGGCCGCCACCCCGAGCGCACCACCGGCATCCCCGGCGGCGGGCTGGATGAACAGGTCCTTGAAGGGGCCTTCGCGCAGGACCCGGCCGTTGGCCACGCAGTTCAGGGCCACGCCGCCCGCCAGACAGAGGTTCTCCATGCCGGTCTCGCGGTGCAGGTAATCGGCCATCTTGAGCATGATCTCCTCGGTCACTTTCTGGACCGAGGCGGCCAGGTCCTTGTGGTGCTGCTCGAGCTTCGATTCGGCCTCGCGCGGCGGCGCCCCGAACAGCTTCGCGAAGCTGCCGTTCACCATGCGCAGGCCGTAGTGATAGGAGAAGTAGCGCATGTCCATCTCGAAGCTGCCGTCGTCCTTGACGGCGATCAGCTTGCGGATCAGGTCGACATATTTCGGCTCGCCGTAAGGTGCCAGCCCCATCACTTTGTACTCGGCGCTGTTGACCTTGAAGCCGAGGTAGTAGGTGAAGGCGCTGTACAGCAGCCCGAGGGAATGCGGGAAGCGAATCTCCTTGAACAGCTCGATCTTGCGGTCGCGCCCCACGCCGTAGCTGGCGGTGGCCCACTCGCCGACCCCGTCCACCGTGAGGATGGCCGCCTCCTTGAAAGGCGAGACCAGGAAGGCGCTGGCGGCGTGCGACATGTGGTGCTCGGTGAACAGGATTTTTCCCTTGTAGTTCAGCTCCTTCCGGATCATCTGCGGGATCCAGAGCTTTTCCTTGAGCCAGACCGGCATCGCCTTGCTGAAGGAGCGGAAGCCGCGCGGGAAGGTCGACAGATAGGTGGAGAGCAGCCTCTCGAACTTCAGGAAGGGCTTGTCGTAGAAGCCGACGTAATCCAGATCGGCCGTCGTGATACCGCCCGCCTTCAGGCAGTACTCCACCGCGTTCTTGGGAAAGTCTTCGTCGTGCTTCTTACGGGTGAACCGCTCCTCGGAAGCGGCTGCGACCACCCGCCCGTCCTGGATCAGGCAGGCGGCCGAATCATGGTAGAAACAGGAGATTCCGAGTATGTTCATGCACTCCATCCAATCAGAACTGTCTGAGACATTCTTGCAGGCCCTCGCTCGTCTTCTCCCGGACCACCCAGAAGGACGACCCCTGCACGACCCCTTCCATGGGATCCTTGCGGAACAGCTTCATCAACAGGGAGAGGGGGCCCAGGACCAGGCCGAACAGCAGGGCCAGGAGGAGGAACGTCTGGACCAGGGCGATTTTCAGGGCCACCCGCTTCCAGCCTTCCCAGAGGGCGGCGGGCAGGGATCGTAGGGCGTTCACGAGCTCTCCTTCCAAGAGTTGATCCGCCGCATAGGCGGCCAGCAGGAAAAAAGCCGGATCGGCGGGAATGCGATAACGCATCTGGGTGAAGAAAGGAGCGTAAGCCAAACCCAGGGCAACCGGCCACCCTGCCAGGAAGCCCCAGCCGACCACCTTGCGGCGGGCCATGAAAGCGCCGAGCGCCGCTCCCGCGAGCAGGACGGAGAAGCCCGCGGCATAGAGAAGCTTCTTCCGATTGGTGACGAGAGGATTCTGGAGGCGCATGCGCGCGTCCTCGCGGTGCGCTTTCTCGCGAAATCCGGCGCTCGCCGCCCAAAGCCGGTCGGGATAGGGGTTCCAGAAGCGCACGAACTCGGAAGCGATGTGCTTCAAAGTGAACCCGGGTCGTTCGGCCATCGCCGTGAGCTTGGCCTCCACCAGGTTCGTGCCGTTTCCCTGCGAAAGGGGCGCGTCGCTGTCGGGGGCGGCCGGCAGATGGACCCCCGCCCGCTTGAGCACCGGCCGGAAGTCGTCCGACTCGGCCATGCCCACCAGGAAGGGAATCGCGGTGACCAGCACCGCCGCCGTGAACACCGCTGAGGCTCCGGCCCGTCGCTTCAGGGTACCGCCTTCCATCAGCAGCCAGAAACCCATGAACACGGCCGCGGCCCATCCGGCCTCGAACGTCAGGCAGGCTGCTCCGATCAGGACGCCCGCGCCGGCCAGGCAGATGAAGTCGCGCCGCGGCTCCCCGGAGCGCAGCGCCTGCAGCGTCAGCCCCCCCCATATCGCCAGGCTCCCCACGACCAGCGGGTACTCGATCCCGGGCAGGACGATCTGTACCGGGAAGAAAACGCACAGGGCCAGCGCCAACAGCCCCGCTCGGCGGCCGAACAGCCGCCGGCCGAGCAGCCAGATCAGCGCGCAAAGGCCGGTGGAAAGCAGCGCCTGCACCAGCCGCAGCGGCAGCACCTCGCGGCCGAACAGCGCGTAGACTCCCGCCATGAAGATCGGATATCCGGGCAGGTGCTCGTAGGAGTGGTGGAAGCGGCCCAGATCCAGCAGCGTGCGGGCGGCCCGATCGAACTCCACCGAATCGAAGAAATAGAATCCCGACGGCTGCATCAACACGAAGCCGAGGCGCAGCATCAGGGCCAGTATCAGGAGCCCCACGACCCAGCGCTTCTCGCGCGCCGCCCCCGGATCAAGAAGCGGCATGCGCCCCTCCCAGGACCTGCAGGTTTCGCGCCAGGGTCTGTCCGATCACGGCGGGAGCGGCGCACAGCTCGAAGCGGCGCCGCGCATTGCTCCCCAGTCGATTCGCCAGCTCGAGGTCGGAGCGGGCCCGCCGGATGGCGTCTGCAAGGCTCTGCGGATTGCCGCTCTCGCACAGCAGGCAGTCGACCCCGTCGGTGAGCATCTCGCGCGCCGCCGGCGAATCGGCGGTCAGGATCGGCTTGCCGGAAGCCATCGCCTCGTAAACCTTGTTGGGCACGACGCGGGCGGCTTTCCCGGTGGTGCCGAAGATTCCGAGGCAGAGATCCGAGCGCCGTACCGTCTCGGCCAGCATCTCCGGGGACTGGCTCCCGACGAACTCCACGCTGCGCAGCCCGAGCTCGTGCGCCAGAGCCTCGATGCGCGGCCGCTCCTCTCCGTCTCCCACCAGCAGAAACCGGCAGGGCTCGCCGGATTCCTCCAGCAGCGCCGCGGCCCGCACCACCGTTTCCATACCGTGCAGCGGAATGTAGCGCCCGAAGTGCAGCACCGTCGGCGGTTGATGTCCGTTGCCGGGAGGTTCCGCGGCGGGGGTGAACACGGTGTCGTCGGCCCCGATCGGCAGAATCCAGAATTTTTCCGGAGGCACGCCGAACTGCCGGCAGAAGAACTCACGATGCGCGCTGGTGTCGAGGAGGACCCGGTCCGCCAGGCGGCAGGACCAGCGGTCCACCCAAGCGAGGGCCCGCGCCTTGAGACCGCGCGGCGCCAGCGCGCCGCGGTCGAGGACCAGAGAGTCGTACAGCGACAGGAACGCGTCGAAGACCAGGGGGACCCGGCGGACGCGGCTGAGGACCCAGGCGGGAAAGACGTCGAAATGCCCCGAATAGCCGACGAACAGGAAATCAGGGCGGGGTGATGCAAGGAACCGGGCGCCGAGGCGCAGGTAGGCCCAGGCCGCCCGCAATACCAGGCCGGGGCCCAGCCAACGGCCGCGCGCGCGCCGCACCTTTTCGGCGGTGGATCCCCACAGCGGCGCGTGCATCTCGCGGACCACGACCTGGTTGGCGCGCAGCCCCTGGATGAGAATGCGGTTGCGCGGATAATCGCGGTCGTAGGTCCCCCAGTAGCAAACGGTCATCTCACGCCGATTCCAGGGCGCCGCGCGTCGTGGAGCGCGTCTTGCGGCGGACGTTCTTGGAGAAGTAGAGCAGCCGACTCACGATGGAGACGGTGCCCCGCCAGACGCGCCGGAACTCGCGCGTGCTGGTCAGCCGTGACGCCGTGCGCATGATGAAGCGAGGGCGCAGGTAGAAGCGCCGGTAGGCTTCGAGCCGGGCCTTCTCGAGGTCCAGGCGCGACAGGGTCTCGGTCTCCAGGACGATGTCCTTGGCGGCGTAGTCCTCCCAGCTGGTGGCCCGCAGATAGCCCTTGCGCAGCGACTCTTCGTACATCTCGGTGCCGGGATAGGGCACCGCGGCGGCGAACTGAGCGTTGTCGGGATCCAGCTTCACGGCGAAGTCGATGGTCTCCTTCAAGGTCTCCTTCGTCTCTCCCGGTCCGCCCAGCATGAAGAAGGCCTGGGTCTTGATGCCGGCGCGCCGCGCCGCCTGGAAGGCCTTCACGACCTGATCGAGCGTGATCCCTTTCTTCAGGCGATTGAGGATCTCCTGCGATCCCGACTCGACCCCGAGGTACAGGTTGTCGCACCCGGCCTTGCGCATCTCACTGAGCAGCTCATCGTCCACCGTGTCGACGCGCCCCATGGAGATCCAGTGGACTTTCAGGTCGCGCTCCTGGATCAGCCGGCAGATCCGCAGGAGCCGCTCCCGATCGATGGTCATGGTGTCGTCGTCGAAGTAGATGTCGTCGACGCCGTGCTGGCGCACGAGGTACTCCATCTCGTCGACCACCGACTCCGGGTCGCGGGCACGGAAGTCGCGCCCCACCATCGTCCCCGGCCACAGGCAGAAGGTGCAGCGATAGGGGCAGCCGCGGCTGGAGAGCATGAAGGTCCCCTTTTTCCCCTGGTACTGCGCCGTCTGGTACTTCTCCATCAGGATCGATTCGCGATCGGGATAGGGCCAGCGGTCGAGATCACCCTCGAAGGGGCGATCCGGATTGACGCGGATGCCGCCTTCGCCGCGCCAGGTCACTCCGGCGACTTTCTCCAGATTCGAGCCGGCGCGGAGCGCCAGGGCCACCTCGCGCACCGTGACCTCGAACTCGCCGCGGATGATGGCGCCGATCTCCGGGTGCTCCCGCAGCAGCTCCTGGTGATAGTAGGTCGCGTGCGAGCCCATCAGCGCCACGAAGGTCTGCGGCCGCAGCTCCTTGATTCGTCGGATCGACTGGAGGTCGTGATCGATGGAGGGAGTCGAGCACTCCATGGCGATGAAGTCGGGCGCGATGCGCGCCACCTCGGCGGCGTAGCGCTCGATGTCCAGCTCGTCGCAGACGCCGTCCAGGAAGACGGTCTCCACCCCCTTCTCTTTCAGGAGCGCGACGGTGTAGGCGAGGAAAATGGGGAATTCGAGCTTCTTGTCCTTGCGTTTGTGCGGCCAGCGCACGGAGGACCGGGCGCCGTAGCCGTCCCCTGGCCAGGGTGGGTTGGTCACGAGAGCCTTGAACATGGAACTGCGCACTCCTTTCGGTGAATGAGATTCCCGGGCGGCGCGGGTCAGGAGACCAGCCCGCGCGCCTCGAGCTCCGCGACCGCCTCGCGGGTGAAATCCTGCGGCTTCTGGGTCCTGGCCCACTCGGCCAGGTCCTCGTAGCCGCGCTCCAAGGGCATTGCCGCCTCGAATCCGAGGGCCTTGCCGATCTTCGTCACGTCCGCGAAGCAATGTCGGATGTCGCCTTCCCGGAAGGTCCCCGCCACCTGGGGCGCCGCGTCTCCCTGAGGGCGCAGCTTGGCCGCCAGCGAGGAGGCCATCTCCAGCAAGGTCGTGCGCCGGCCGGTCCCCACGTTGAACACCTCGCCGTCCGCCTGCGGCTTCTCCATCGCCAGCAGGTTGGCGCGCACGATATCGGAGACATGGATGAAATCGCGGCTCTGCATGCCGTCCTCGAAGAGGATCGGGGCCGCCCCATTGAGCAGGCGGCTGGCGAAAATCGCCGCCACGCCGGTGTAAGGGTTCGACAGCGCCTGGCCGGGGCCATAGACATTGAAGTAGCGCAAGGCGACGGCCGGAATGCCGTAGGCGCGCCCCATCACCAGCACCGTCTCCTCCTGGCAGCGCTTGGTGATGGCGTAGATCGATGTGGGCGCAGGTGGCACCGTCTCCGCCGTGGGTAGAGGCTCCAGCGGCGCCTTGCAGCGCGGGCAGGCCGGCTCCCATTCGCCCGGCGACAGGCTGCGCCGGCTGCGCGGCTGCGGATGGACCGGGCCGCAGGAGGGACAGGAGTAGTATCCCTCGCCGTAGAGCGACATCGACGAGGCGACGACGACCTTCTCCACCTTCGAGCCCGGCGCCGCCAGGCGCTGCATGAGCAGCGCCGTCCCCAGGCTGTTCACCCGCGTATAAGCGGCCGCCTCGTACATCGATTGGCCGACGCCCACGCTGGCGGCCTGATGAAACAGCACCTCGATGCCCTCCAGAGCACGGCCGAGCAGCTCCTCGTCCAGGATGTCGCCGCGCAGCATCTCGACGTCCTCGGGCGTGCCTCGGTGCCGGCCGTCGCGGCCGTGCACCTGCGGATCGAGGACATCCAGGACGCGCACGCGGTGCCCGCGCGCTCTCAGCGCGGCGACCAGGTGCGAGCCGATGAATCCGGCTCCTCCCGTGACGAGGACGCGCCGCATCGTCATGACGGCTTCCCTCCGCCGCCCCAGGAGGAAGTCTTCCGTCGCGAGGCGGCGTGCTCCGAGTCGCTCTCCAGATTCTCCAGCTCCATCTTGCGCAGCCGGTACTGCACGTCCTCGACCAGCTGCCGGTTGGCCGCCATCAGGTCGCTGACGACGCCGAAGAGGATGGTCACCGCCCCGAGGATGGAGAGCGCCGTCCCCGCCAGGAACGACTGGGTGTGGCCGCTGGACCCCTCGGCGGTGAAATAGAAGTAGAAGAACCGGGCGATCAGCAGCCCGCCGCCGGCCAGCAGCGTCAGGCCGGCGTAGGCAAAGACCTTCAGCGGCTCGTAGAGCGCATAGATCCGCACCATCGTGCTCACCGACCGCTTGATGTAGAACCACAGGTTCGGGAACAGCCGCGATTCGCGCAGCTGTTTGTTGACACCTACCGGCACGTGCGCCACCGCCAGATGCTTCTTGCCGGCCTGAATCAGCGTCTCCAGGGTATAGGTGAAGCGCGAGAAGACATTCAGCCGCAGCGCCGCCTCCCGGCTGAAGGCCCGGTAGCCGCTGGTCGAGTCGAGCAGCTCCAGCCCCGAAAGGCGCCGCATCACGTGGTCCCCGAGGCGGTGCAGCATCCGCTTGACCCGTGAGAAGTGCCCGAGCGTCTGGACCCGCCGATCGCCCACGACGAGATCCGCCGTGCCCTCGAGGATGGGGGTGATGAGCCGCTCCAGATCGCGAGCGTCGTACTGGTTGTCGGCATCGGTGTTCACGATGATGTCGGCGCCGAGCTTGAGGGCCGCGTCCAGTCCCTGGGTGAAGGCGCGTGCCAGCCCCTGGTGGGTCGGCAGCACCACGACGTGATGCACGCCCAGGCGCCGGGCCACCTCCGCGGTGCGGTCGGTGCTCCCGTCGTCGATGACCAGAAGCTCGATGCGATCCACCCCGGGGAGGCTGCGCGGCAGCCCCGCGAGAGTGATCGGGAGGGTGGTCTCCTCGTTCAAGCAGGGGATCTGGATGATGAGCTTCACGCCTTTTTCTGCTTTCCCTTGGGTTTCTCGGCCGCGGCGTCCTGCGAGGGATAGCCCTCGTAGCCGTAGTAGCCGTATTCCGGATACCGGTAGCCCTGCTTCTTGAGATTCACCTTGTTCAGGACCAGCCCGATGACGTTGGCCTGGACCTCGTCCAGCCTTTCCCGCGCCCGACGCACGAGGGTACGCTCCGCCGCCCCGGGACGATGCACCATCAGCACCGCGTCCGAGCGCGCCGCCAGGATCACCGAGTCGGTCACCGAGATCAGGACCGGCGAGTCGACGACGATCAGGTCGTAGCGTGCCTTCAGCTGCTCCATGACCATGCGCGCGCGCTCCGAGCCCAGCAGCTCGGAAGGATTGGGCGGGATGCCGACGCACAGCAGCAGATCCAGGTTTTCCACGCTCGAGGTCTGGATCGCCTCCTCCAGCGTGCAGTCGGTGGTCAGGAGACGGACGATGCCGCGTCCCTGCTCGCGGTTGAAATAGCGGTGCAGGGCGGGGCGCCGCAGATCGGCGTCGATCAGCAGGACCTTGCGTCCGCTCTGGGCCATGACCGCGGCGAGGTTGGCCGCCGTGGTCGACTTCCCTTCACCCGCCACCGCGCTGGTGACCAGGACCGTCTTGATGTTCTGCTTCCCCGAGGAGAACAGGATCGAGGTTCTCAAATTTCGGTACATCTCCGCCACGTGCGAGCGCGGCTCGTTCACCGTCAGCAGCGGCATGACGCCGTTCACCTTCTCGCCCGGCCCGCCCGGCAGCTCGGGGACCACGCACAGGACCGGCAGGCCCAGCGTCCGGCCCGCGTCATCCGGCCCCTTCATCCGGCTGTCCAGGTGCTCGCGCAGCAGGACGAAGCCGATGGAGAACACCGGCCCGAGAACCAGGGCCATCATGATGTTGCGCCCTACGTTGGGCTCCACCGGTATGGTCGGGACCTCGGCCTTGTCCAGGACCAGCACGGCCGGGTTCTTGATCTCGCCCGACAGCTTCGTCTCGTTGAGGCGCTGCAGCAGCCCGTTGTAGGTCGTGCGATTGATCTCGACCTCCTGCTTCAGGAAGCCGTAGCGCACCCCCACGCGGCCGACGTTGCGCACTGCCGCCTTGTGGGACTCGAGGGTCTTGGCGAGGGCGTCTTCCTTGTTCTTGAGGATGTTGTAGTCGGAGGTCAGCTCGGCCAGGGAGGCACCCTTCAGCGACGGGTCGGCACTCGGCGTCCCCATGTCCGGGACATCCATGGTCTTCAGCTCCGCGCCGATCCGATCCACCTTGAGCTTGAGGGACAGGATGTCGGGATGGTCCGGGCCGTAGCGCTGCGACAGCTCGCGCAGCTGGATTTGGCCGTCGACATATTCCTTCTTCATCTGCTCCTTGACCGCGTTCTGAACCTCCGCGTCGAGAGCGTTGGTGGCGCTCTTCGCCCCCGAAGAAGAGGAGCTGCCGCCCTTGGTGGCGCGCTTGAGCGCCTCGATGCGCTGCTCGCGTTCCATGCGCTGGAAGCGGGTGGTCAGGTACTCTTCATTCAGCCGTCCCAGCGCCAGAGTCGAGAAGGGATCCTCCTCGTCGGAGGCCATGATGTTCTCCTGCTCCTTGAAGGTCTGCAGCGCCGACTCGGCCTCGCCCAGCTTCGCCTTCTGCTCGGCCAGCCTTGATTCCAGCCAGGTCACCCCCTGGTCCGCCATCTGCTGCTTCTTCTCCAGGTTGCTGTCGACGTATTCTTCGGCGATGGCATCGGCGATGCGCGCCACCCGGTCGGGGAAGCCGCCGCGCACGGTGATCTTGAGGACGCGCGACTGCCCGGCCGGCATGACGTTGATACGCGGCTCCATCATCTTGGCGAGCTTGCGCGACTTGTTCTCGACGTCCTTCTCGTCCACCTTGCCGTAGAAGCCCTCCCGGATGAGGCGCTTCACCGCTTTCTGCAGGAAGCTGCGGCTCCCGAGGATCGCCACCTGCGTCTGGACGTAGTTGAGGTCGCGGATCTGCTCGCCCGGCAGGACGTCGTCGAAGCTGAGCAGGCGGGGCAATTCGCGCCCCGCGAGGACGCTGCTCTGGGCCTCGTACAGCTTGGGCTGCAGGGACGACCAGACCCCCACGGCGACGCCGAGCACGATCGTGAAGGAGATGATGATCCACTTGTTGGCTGCGATCAGGCGGAGATAGGCCTGGATATCGAACTCGAGCTCGGAGGTCTGTTGCTGCTGCGTCTCTTCCCTCATTTCCCTCTCTCCTCTCAACCCCTCAGAAGGACCCGCGCGTGTGGAACACGATGAACAGGGTCCGCAAGAGGATTCTCAGATCCAGCATCAGGGACCGCTCCCGCACGTATTCGATGTCGAGGCGGATCCAGTCGTGAAACGACGTCTTGCTCCGGCCGCTGACCTGCCACAGGCCGGTGATCCCCGGCCGCACCTTCAATCGCGCGTCGCGCCAGGCCGGGCAGAACTGCATCTCCTTCTCGGCCAGGGGGCGCGGGCCCACCAGGCTCATCTCTCCCATCAGCACGTTCCACAGCTGGGGGATCTCGTCGATGCTGAAGCGGCGCAGGAGCTTCCCCAGCTTGGTCGAGCGGGGATCGTTCTCCATCTTGAACATGGGACCGTCCACCTCGTTCTTGGGGCGCAGGTCGGTCTGCATCGCCTCGGCGTCCTTCACCATCGTGCGGAACTTGACCATCTTGAACTCGCGTCCGTTGCGGCCGCAGCGCTTCTGGCGGAAGAAGATCGGCCCGGGAGAGGTCGCCTTCACGACGGCGGCGACCACCAGAATCACCGGCAGCAGCAGGACGAGACCGGCCAGCGCCGCCCCCAGATCCATGGCCCGCTTGAAGAAGCGGTACATGGCGCGCGCCGCGAGGCCGCGGGCGTAATGCCCGGCCGACGAGGCCAGCCCCTGGATGACCAAGTCGGCGTCGGAGAGATCCACCTCGCCGATGTCCAGACTCTCCGGGATCGCCACCACCCCGCGCAGGCTCTGGCCCGGGGAGACGACGGTGTCGGCCGCCAGGACGCAGCCGTCCACCCGCGAGTCGCGCTCCACGTGGGACCCGGGGAGCAGCAAGCTCTCGCGGATCACGGCGCCGTCCTCCACCACGCAGCCGTCACCGATGCACACCGGCCCGATGAGCTGCGTCTGGGAGCCGATGACGCAATCGCGTCCGATCATCACCGGGCCGAACAGGTGCGACATGTTGGACACGCGGCTGCCGCGCCCGACCCAGATCCGATCGGCAATCTCGCCTTCGAAACTGTAGCCGTTGACGTGCCCCAGCAGGACCGCCCGGTTGACCCGCAGATAGTCGCGCAATTCCAGGACGTTCTTGCAGTAGCCGTCCAGGTCCACCGCCTGGATGGCGCGGCCCTCCTCGCGCAGGCGCGGCAGGAGCTGCTCTTTGATGTCGAAGTAGACTCCCGGCTGGATCACATCGAGGACCCCGGGATCGAAGACGTAGACACCCACCGGCACGCGGGCCAGGCGGTCGCTCTGGGAGAGGTTGCGCACCCGCATGGAGCTGACCTCCCCCTCCTCGCCTACCTCGAGCTCCATGTGGTGCCAGTCGCGGGAGCCTTCCGAGTAGGGGCGCACCGCGATGGTGACCGCCGCCCCCTTGTCCTGGTGGAACGCGCCGAGCGAGCCGAGGTCGGCGTCCAGGAAGAGGCTGCCGTGGATCACCATGAAGGGCTCCGAGTCGATGAAGTCCTTCAAGGGGAGGAGGCACCCGGCCGTCCCGCGCGGCAGCGCCTCTTGCGAGTAGTGCAGCTGCATCCCGATGGCCTTTCCGTCGCCGAGGGTATGGCTGTAGGCATCTCCCGAGCCGCTTACCGCCAGGGCGACCTCGCGCACCCCGTTCGACTTCAAGAGGTGCAGCAGGTATTCCACCATCGGGCGGTTGGCCACGGGCAGCAGGGCCTTGGGGACCGTGCGGACGAGCGGCACCATGTGGGTGTCCTGGCCGCCCGCGAGAATGACTGCTTTCATGAGGCACCTCCCGCCGCCGAGGCCTCTGCGCCGGCCGCGCGCATCTCTATCCGACCCAGCATTCCCCGGTAGATTCCTTCCAGCTGCCCTGCCATCCGGCGCCGCGAGAAGCGGGCCTCCGCTTCGCGGCGGGCCGCACGCCCCATGGCGCGACGCTGCGCTCCGTCGCGCACCAGATCATCCAGGGCCGATGTCAGACCGGCGACGTCGCCGGGAGCCACCAGACGGCCCGTGACGTCGTCCCTCACGAGCTCGGGGATGCCGCCCACCCTGGTGGCCACGGAAGGCAGGCCGGAAGCCATCGCCTCCATGAGCGTCACGGGAGTATTGTCGGCCAGAGTCGGGAGGACGAACAGATCGGCGCGCCGGTATTCCTCGGGCATGCGCTCGCGCTCCACGCTGCCGGTCGCCTCGATCCCCTCGGCGGGCGCGCCGGGAGGGAGTGTCCCGACCAGGCGCAGCTTTACCTTCGGATGCGCCGCGCGCAGGGCCTGGAAGGCCTGCAGGAGCTCGGCGAGCCCCTTGGTCGGATCGTTCGGGCCGGAGACGAACAGCAGGGTCACGGCGCGATCGCCGGCCTCCTCCGAGGCGGGCTGGAAGCGCTCGAGGTCGATGCCGTTGTAGACGAGATGCATCTTCTTGCGTCCCAGAAGCGAGTAGCGGGTGAGCTCCTCGAGCCAGCGCGACGGCACCACCACTTCGAGGGGCGAGGCGGCGTAGACCGCCTCCTTGAGCAGCTTGCCCGCGATCGAAGCGCCCGGCCAGGCGCTGCAGAAGACGCACAGGCGCCGCATCCCTTCGCACGACGGCGGCTCGGGAACCGAGCGCAGGCAGAGGTGCCACTGATCGTGCAGCGTCCACACGGTCGGAGCGCGGCGCGACAGGAGGAGGGCGGCCAGCGAGAAGCTGCGCCTCTGCACGATGTGGAAGTGCAGGATCTCGGGCTGGAAGGAGCGCAGCGCCGCCTTCAGCTTGCGGATCATCGCCGGATTCCAGAACAGATGCCAGGGGCGGCGGTCCGGCTCGGGCGGCAGCGGCAGCGAAATCCGCCGCAGCCCTTCCTCCCGCAGGTCGAGCTCCTCGCTGCCGCCATGGATGAAAGCAACCTCGTGGGCGCGCGCCAGCTCGCGGGCCGCCTCGAAGGCGATGACCCCGGCCCCGCTATAGGGGTAATGGCCGCACAGCACCGCGATTCTCACGCCTGCTCTCCGCTCTCGAAAGAGGTGCCGATGGGACGCGGGAAACCGGTTGCCGCGTAGCGGCTCAGGAACGCCTTGAACTGGCGCCAGTTCTCCTTGACGTCGTAGAGGTTGCGCATGCGCGTCACCCGCTTGAGGATGCGCCGCGGCGTCAGATAGTGCTCGATGTAGATCCGGTTCATGGCGTTCTTCAGCTCGGGTGTCGGCAGGTCGCACCAGGAGCGCCCCGAGACGCCGTCGAAGTCGTGCCAGTCGGCTACCTCGTGCTTCACCTTCTCGTAGAAGGGGGTGCCGGGAATCGGCGTCATCAGGCTCACCTGAATGTCGTCGGGATCGGTCTTCTTGATGAACTCCAGGGTCTCGCGCATCGTCTCGCGCGTCTCTCCCGGAGCGCCGAGCGAGTAGGTGCAGTGCACGCGGATACCCGCCGACTTGGCCCAGCGGATCGTGTCCTCCACCTCCTTCAGAGTGATCTCCTTGTCGATGGTCTCGTCCAGGAGGCGTTGGGAGCCGCTCTCGACCCCCAGGAGGATCTTCGTGCAGCCGGCCCGCTTCATCAGCCGGAAAAGCTCGGGTGTGGTCTGGTCGGCGCGGAAGTTGGCGATCCAGCCAATGCGCACCCCGCGCCGCAGGATGGCGTTGCAGATCTCCTCTACGCGGCGCACCGTGACGTTCACGGTGTCGTCGTGGAAGAAGACCTCGCGCGCCCCGAAGCGCTTCTGCAAATCGACGATCTCGTCCACCACCTTCTCGACGTCGCGGAAGCGGACCTTGTTGTTGAACATCACCGGGACCCACAGGCAGAAGGTGCAGCGGAACGGGCAGCCCCGGCTGGCCATTACCATGTAGCAGGGATCCTGCGTCCGCAATCCGACGATGTACTGGTCGGCGGGGACCAGGCTGCGGTCCGGCCAGGGAAGGTGGTCCAGGTCTTTCAGGAGGGGGCGGTCGGGGTTCACCACCACCTCGCCGGCGCGCTTCCAGGTCACCCCGGGGATGCCGGAGAGGTCCGCTCCCTGCTCCAGGACCCGGGCGATCTCGCTCACCGCCACTTCGAACTCGCCCCGTACCGCCGCGTCGACGAAGGGCTCGGAGGCCAGCTCGCGGTGGAACACGGTCACGTGGGTGTCCACCAGCACGGTGAACGCCCCGATCTTCTCCTTGGCCAGCCGCGCCATCAGCAGGTCGGTGTGGATGGTCGGCGTGGAGGTGGCGACGATCACCAGGTCGGGGCGCAGGGTGGCATAACGCTCGACGGTGCCGTCGATCCCCAGATTCTCTGCGATGGCGTCGACATAGGTGACCTCGTGCCCTTCCGCCTTCAGCAGCGCGCCGCATTGGGCGAACCAGAACGGGTAGGCGTGCGGCACCTGCCGGCTGAGCTTGCGCGGCAGGCGGTGCGGCCAGCGATCGCCGCTCCGGATCATGACCGAATCGACGCGGTCGTCCGGGCCGTTCAGCAGCAATATCCTCTTCATGAAGTTCGACTCCCTCGCGCTCGAAGACGACGCATCAGGTCCATGCCTCCAGGCGCGGCGGGGGGACGCGGCCGCCGGCCTTGAGGAGGAAGTAGTAGAGATAGCCGCAGGCCAGGAGCGCACGGCGCTCCTGGGCGAAGCTCTGCCGCGCGAGCCCCGCGAGCCGCAGCGCCCCCGCTGCGACGGCGCAGGCGGGGCCCCCCGCCGCGAATACCAGGCAATTCGCCGCCCGGCGCGGCACCGATTCGGTGCCGTGCGCCGCGCGCGTGTAGCCGGAGTAGAACAGGCGCTCGCGAAAAAACTCCCGGGTCAGACGGCTGGCGGGAACCAGATGATCGACCACCAGCTCCGGGAGGTAGAGGAGGCGCTTGCCGCGGGCACGCGCCCGGATGAAGAACTCGGTGTCGCCGCCTCCCATGAGTGAGCTCCCCTTGCGATCCAGATCCAGTCGGAACAAGCCGATCTCCTGGAAGATCTCCCGCCGGAACGCGACGTTGGTCCCATACAACCAGGGCGGAGAGACGATCTCGATGACCTGTGTGCCATAGTCGCAGTGGATCAAGTAGCGCAGCAGGACGTCGCTGAACCAGATCGGCCGCGGCGCCTCCCAGACCAGATCCACCTTTCCCCCCACGATGGGCGCGTCGTGACGGGCGAAGCCATCGAGGATGGCGGCGGCCCACTCGGGACGTGCCCGCGCGTCATCGTCCAGAAAGGCGATGATCTCTCCCTTGGCCTCGCGCACCCCCCGGTTGCGGGCGGCGTCGAGACCCAGCTCCATCTCGCGGAACACGCGCACATCGAGTATCCCGCGGCGGGCGAAGCCGGCCACAACCTCCGGCGTGTCGTCGGTGGAGGCGTTGTCCACCACCAGGACCTCGAAGCGATCCCGCGGCAGCGTCTGCGCCTCCAGGCTGGCGAGCGCGTCGCGCAGGACGCCGGCACGGTTGTGCGTGCAAACCAGAATGCTCAGCGGCAGCCTCATCGCGTGCCTCCCGATTCCAGCAGCTCCAGATGGGAGCGCCGCCGGAACGGATCGTACGAATAGACCAGGGCCGGGCGGTCGGGATAAAGGGCCTGCAGCTGACGCCGGCTCTCCTGGCCCAGATCGCGCGCGTAGACGATCCCGGTGCGGAAATCGAGCGGGTTGCGCACCAGATCGCCCGGCGGCATGCGGCCGCTGCCGGTCTGCAGGAAGACGAGGGCCGATTTCAATCCGGTCGCCCGCACCGTGGCGTACAGGTCGCGGTTGTGGGCTACTTTGTCGCGATAGTGGTAGGCCAGCAGCGGCAGGGTCAGCCCGAAGGTCAGGGCGAGCGCCGCGGCGCCGGACAGGACCAGGCCGCGCCGGGCGCGTTCCCCTTCCTCGCCGCGCCGCTGGGCCAGCCACTTCTGCCATCCCGCGGTCGCCAGCAGGACGAGGTAGACGAAGCCGTCGAGGTAGTAGCGCGGACCATACTCGTTGCTCCCCTTGTTCTGGAAGATGAGGTGTCCCACCGCATCCAGGACGAAGGCGATGGCCGCCAGAGTCAGAATCCGCCGGCGCGGCGTCGCGCGCTCCCCCGCCCGTCCGCTCGCGAGGAAAGCGATCCCCACGAGGCTCCCCGGGACGACCCAGAGCATCAGCTTGACCAGCCACCAGGCCGTCACCATCAGATTCCCGGGGCCGAGCCCGGCCTGGATGTCGCCGGGATCGTAGGCCTGATATCCGGATCGCCAGGCCGAGCCATACAGCGTCCCATTGAAGAAGGCCAGCAGCGCCACGGAAGCCGCCAGCGGCATCACCAGCGCCGCCAGGTGCGCCCCGCGCCGCGCGGTCATGAACCGCCAGGCCAGATAGATCACGAAAGGCCCGGTGAGGAGCAGGGCCGATGCGGGCCGTACCGTCAGCGCCGCGGCGGCCGCCGCCGAGGCCGCCGCCGTCCAGCGCGCCGAGCCGGTCTCCTCCACCCTCCACACCGCGGCGAGAAAGGCGGTGACCAGCAGAAGGGTGAGAGGGTGGTTGAAATACGATGCGGCGTTGAACAGGAAGAAGGGTGCTGCCGCCAGGAGCGAGAGGGCCAAAGCCTCGCTCCGCGGTCCCAGGAGCCGGGCCGCCAGCCAGCCGAACAGCGCCACGGTCAGCGCGGCGAGGAGCGGGTTGAGGATCTGCGGCACTCCGAGCTTCACGAAGATGGCCAGCAGCGCCGACCAGCCGGGAAATGCCTTGGCGAAGAAGCGTCCATGCTCGACATCCATCACGAAGCTGCGGGCGCGGAAGAACTCCGGGTGAGGCGGCGCCGGCACCCACAGCCGGCCGTCGGCGAAGATGCGCGCCTGTGTCAGGTACGAGCTCTCATCCGAGGAGTTGGGGAAGTCCTGCAGCACGACCTGCCCCAGGATCACCGCCGTCGCGAAAACCAGAGCGGCGAGCAGCAGTCGCCGCCGCGCCGGTCGCATCGAGCGCCAGATCCGGCGCGCCGATTCCAGGAACCGCTGCAGCGCGCCCTCCACCTTGCGCGGCTCCGCGGCGAGCAGGGTCGGGAGCACCGCCAGGAAGAGGAGGAACAACCCGGCGACCAGAGAGATGTCGGCCAGTCCGCGCAGACGATACAGAAGGCTCTCCTCCAATCCTCTCTCCTGCGAGAGCAGCTGACTGCCCAGCGGATGGCTCAGGGCTGCCGCGGCCAGCATCGCCACGCCCGCGGCAGCCGCGGCGAGCCGGACCGAGATCAAGGAGGCGAGCGCCAGCAGCGACAGCAGCCCGCCGCACGCCAGGATCGACAGCTTGATCCGCTCCATCCGTCCCGCCGGATCGGCCAGGAGGAAGGTGAGCGTGTCGAAGCGGCCCAGCATCGGCTCGAGATGCATCGCCAGGTATCCTGCAGACAACCCGGTCAGGGCCAATGCGGCGGCGAGCAGGTGACGGCCGCGGGATCCCATCGGCTCTACCACGGGAAGCGCGTCCTCGGCGCGCATCGGAACGGGCACCGGACTCATCGGTCCTTCCTCCCGTACAGCGACACGATCGATCCGTCGGGAACCGCAAAAGTGGCGATCTCGTCCAGCTCGCTTCTGCGGCTCTCGACGTAGCGCATCATCTCGGGCACCACCCCTTCCCACGGCGGCACCGCGCTGTCGCCGGTCTTGGTGACCAGGTAGTCGTACTCCGTGAAGGACTGGTAGAAGTCGGGACGCCCGAAAGGGTCCAGCCCGACTTCCATGGCGACATGCGATTTCATCCGGTTCACCAGCTGTACGACGGTGACCGGCAGACCGCGGCGCGCCGTGAAGTAGGCGACCGTCGGGCCGTTGACCGACTGCATGTCGGCCACCACTCCGACCTTGCGGACGCGATCCGACGCCTTGTGCTCGGAGAGATCCTTCTCGATCGCCCCGGTCAGCGCCGCCATTTTCCAGTCGCCGCTACCGCCGGCCTCCCATCCGCCGCGCAGACCCGCCGCCGGCATCAGCAGCAGCACGGCGGCCGCGCCCGTGACCGCGACGTGCCGGGAGGCGGCGCGCCGCCAGAGATCGGCCAGGCCGATGGAGGCGGCCAGCAGGAGCACCGGGATCCAGGGGAGCAGGTAGCGTGATTGCTTGTTGGCGACGCCGAAGGTGAAAACGACGTAGAGGACCGCCGCCCAGCCCAGCAGCAGCCCGATCGATCGCCGCGCCGTGCCGCGCCACAGACCCGCTGCGATCCCGGCGGCGGTCGCCAGCGTGAGGGGCCACCCCATCAGCCTTCTCGGCAGCGCCTCGAGGTGGTAGCGCACCGAGAAGAGGGTGAAGGGAGACTCGAAGCCATCGGCGGCGCCCCCCGCGTGCACCCAGGTCTTGCGAGCCAGGATTGGCAGGATCGGCAGGTAATACGGTGCGACGAGCGCCGCCCCGACGAGCAGCGCCAACCCCAGGTTGGCCGCCCGGCGCCGCGGCGAGGCTTCCCTGCCGTCCGCAACCCAGCTGCGCGCAACGGCCCAGGTCATCGGGGGCGCCAGGAACAAGAAGAAGCTCCACTTGGCCAGCATGCCGGTACCGCACAGCGCTCCGAAGAAAAGGCTCCAGCGGCGATCGGCAAAGCCGCGTGTCTTCAGCAGGGCCCAGACCGCCAGGATCACCAGCGCCGCCAGCGGCAGATCGAGCATGTACTCCCGGGCGTTGGAGCGGATGCCGGGCGCGGCCAGCACCAGCAGGGCCGCCAGCAATCCGGCGGGCCGCGGCGCCAGCGCGTTGCCCAGCCCCCACACCGCGAAGGCGAGCACTCCGAGGAAGAGCAGGTTCGTCGCCATCGCCGTCTCGTAGCTGTGGCCCGCCGCGAGATAGAGCAAGGCCGTCACGGCGGGGACCAGCGGAGGGTAGTAGCCGGTCGGCGTGATCAGCGGGTAGTCCTCGGAGCCGTGCAGGATGGCGCGCACAACGGGCAGGCTCACGGTCCCCGGATGGGTCAGGATCCGCTCGACGACCAGGCTGTCGCGCAGATGATTCGCGGGATCCCAGCCGGGCGGCGTCCCCGATTCCCTCAGGGCGGGCGCGAGCGCCGCGGCGAAGGCGGCGAGCGCCAGCACCAGCGCAAGGATCTCGTGGCGCGCCGACCATCCCGGCAGGGCCCGGTCGGCGGCGGCGCGCAGCGGCAGAATCGACATCTCTCCCAGAGCACCCCGCACGCTCATGAGCGCCCTCCCGCGGCACTCGCTGCCAGCTCGGCCCGCGGCCGGTAGACGAACAAGCCGTCCACGATCCGATCCATGCGGTAGGCGCGGTCCATCGCCTCGAGCGTGGTGGGTGCCCAGTAGTTCTCTCCCTGGTAATGGCTGGGGTGCTCGAGCGGCGAGCGCAGCAGGATCGCTCCGAACTCGCGCGCCAGGATCCGCCGGTTCAGGGGCCCCGGATCCCACCGGCCTCGCTTCTCCATGTAGGCGAAGGCGAAGGGATCCATGATGGTGAGCGGCTTGCCGCACTTGAGGGCCACGTTCTCGTCCTCGATCAGGACGTCGCCCGGTGCCTCGGCGGCGATGCGCACCGCATCCTGGTTGGGGCGATAGCGGAACTCGGCCATCCTCCCGGTCATCCCGACCGAAGAGGCGATGCCGACGCAGAACAGCCCCGCCAGCAGGGCGGCCGGCGCCTGCTGCAGTGTGGCACCTTCGCGCCCGGCGAGTCGCGCCAACCCCGCTCCGGCGAGAATCAGAGCGGCGGCCAGCGGCTCCATGAAGTAATAGGTGTCGCTCCCCAGCTTGGTGGAGGCGGCCATGGAGACGGCCACGGAGACCAGCAGGTAGCAGGCCGGAAGACGCAGCTTCGGATCCGGTCCCGACAGAATTGCCGGCGCCGCCAGGATCAGCGGCAGGGCGGCGAGCGCCAGGAACATCGCCAACCCCCCCAGCGGCCGGCTGATGAAGCTCAGTGGCGAGGAGCCGGGAACCTCGAAGAGGTTCATCGTGGCCAGCCCCCCGGTGAGCCGATCCAGGCCCAGCAGGATGGCCAGGCAGGGAACCGCGACGGCCCCTATAAAGAGGATGGCCTTCCCGGGCTTCTTCTCCCAGATCAGATGCAGCGCGATTGCCAGCGTCGCCGCCAGGGCGGTCTGCTTGGTGAAGGCGGCCGCCACCAGCGGCAGAATCGCCCAGTACCGGCGGGGGGAATCGGCGTGCAACGTGTAGATCAGCATCCCGAGAAGCGAGAGCGCCACGGCGGGCACGTCGCTGCGCGATGAATAGGCCACCGGCAGGATGATGGGAGAGGCGAGGAACAGCGCGCCGGCCACTCGCGCTCCGAAACGATCGGCCCCGGCATGCCGCGCCAGGCGGATCAGGATCAGCGCGCTCGCGACGGCCGATGCGAGGGCCAGGATCCGGCCCAGCAGGTAAGCCCCGTCGACGCCGGCCCCGAAAAGCCGGGTCATCGCCCCCAGCGCCAGATAGAGCACCGGCCCGTACATGGCGGTCACGTAAGGTCCCTTGTGGATGTTCAGGAACAGGGGCTCGCCATGCGCCACCCGCAGAGCTGCGGCGACCACCGCTCCCTCGGGCTGCGAGGTATCTTGAGGATTGAACAGTCCGAAGGCAGCCGCCAGGATGAACACGGCCACCGCGGAGCCGACCAGGACCCCGACCAGCGTTCTCACTTCCATCTCCCCGATGCGGCGCGTCATCGGGCCCGTCCTTTCTCGAGTCCCGCCATTCCGGCGGAGATACATGCGAAGTAACGCGCGCCCCCCTGGAAAAGGCCCTTCAAATACTCGAGCTGTTCTTCCATCTTCCGGCCGTCGCCGCGCAGCGCTCCCGAAGCGAGCGACAGGCTGCGCACTCCGGCGCGCTGCACGAAGCGCCATCCGCTGATCAAATCGCCCGCGACGAAATGCTTGGCGAAATAGCCGCCCGCGCCCACGCCGTAGCGGCGGGCCAGGCGGCGGTTCTCCACCGGAGCCCGCCAGGAGCGGTGCTGCACCACCGCTTCGGGGACGTAGACGATACGGAAGCCGGCGCGCAGCAGGCGATGCACCATGTCCATATCCTCGGCGCTCTCGAGGGGGGCGCCGGGGCCGAAGCGCTCGTCGAACGGTCCGACGCGGCGCATCGCCTCGCGCAGCACCGCGAAATTTCCTCCCCCGCCGACCCGCCAGGGATGCGTCCGGGCCGAAAAGGAGCGGGCCTGCGGCGGCGCGTACATCGAGCGGGTCTCCTCGCCTCCGTCGCTCCCGGGCTCCGGCAGGGTCCGGCCGGCGACGGCGCCCGCCGTGCCGGCGGCAATCGGGCCGGTGATCGCTCCGAGCCAGCCCGCATCGAC
This sequence comes from Candidatus Polarisedimenticolia bacterium, assembly GCA_035764505.1. Classification (NCBI taxonomy): domain Bacteria; kingdom Pseudomonadati; phylum Acidobacteriota; class Candidatus Polarisedimenticolia; species Candidatus Polarisedimenticolia bacterium. The sequence continues at coordinate 40,896 of DASTZC010000281.1, read as the reverse complement.
CCGGCAGTCATCGTCGGTGAAGGCGACGATGTCGGAGGTGCAATCGGCAATTCCCTGGTTCTTCGCGTGCGACAGCCCCTTGCCCCGGCTGCGCAGGTAGCGCACCGGCACCTTGCCTCCCTGCTGTCGGCAGACCGCCAGCCGGGTCGTCTCATCGGCGCTCTGGTCCACCACCACGATCTCGGTGGCCCCCGGCGCGCAGGCCAGCACCGAACGCAGGCACTCTTCCAGCATGGCGCTGCGATCGCGGGTGCAGATGAGGACCGATATGGAGCGCATCACGACGACCTCAATGAGACCAGAGCCCGCAGCAGCGGGAGCAGTAAGGGAAAAGCCCGTCCTCCCGCATGGCGCGGCGGAAGGTCTGGTAGGGCTCGTTGTTCCATATTTCACCGAAGCGCTGCCGGCGGACGTTGCCCATGATCAGATCGGGCCGATCGGAGCAGGGCGTAACGTCCCCGTTCGGCAGAATCTCGGCCTCCAGCCACGGGACCAGGCAGCGCGTCTTGCCGAAGGCCTCGGATGGCTTACGGTAATAGGCCGCGATCTGTCCGGGATGCAGGTCCGGGAGGAAGCTCAGGGGGAGCGACTTGTCACGGCGCGCCATCTCGCGCATCTGCGAACCGATGAGATCGGGGTCGAGACTCGACACGTCCATCACGAAGCCTTTCCATGACCCGGCGTGGGCGCTGAATTTCTCGCGGAAGTAGGCCTCGTTGGCTCGGCCGATCTCCTCGGTGGTGAACCAGAGCTGCGAAAGAATCATCCGATCTGCGCCCAGGGCCTCCACGGTCTCGTAGGTCTTCAAGAGAACATCCTGGTTGCCGGGGGAGACGGTGGTGTTGACGACGATCTCCGGCTTGGCGCCGCCGTTGCGCGCCGCGCGCACCGCCTTCAAACCGTCGGCAATCTTCTGGAACGAGCCGTCCATGCCGCGGATCCGGTCGTGCACCTCGCGCGGGCCGTCCACCGACACCATGATGGCGTCCACCCCCAGATCCACCAGCCGGCGGGCGTCGCGCGGCAGGTAGGTTCCGTTGGTGTTGATGCTGCAGTACATTCCCAGGGACTTGACGTGCTCGACGAAGGGGAGGAGGTCGCGGTGCAGGAAGGGCTCGCCGCCCCACAGGAAGACTCCCGTACCTTCCGCGGCGACATCATCCACCACCGCGCGCAGCGTGGCGAGATCCAGCTGCTGCAGCTCGTGCTCGCGCGGCATCTCGTGGAACAGACCCTGCTCGCCCCATTGCCAGCACATGGTGCAGCGCAGGTTGCAGCGGTAGGTCATCATGAAGGTGAGGACTCGCGGGGCCTGCCAGCGGTCCGCCATGAAGGCCGGAGCCGTCCGCAGCAGGATCTCCTTGAGCCGCGCTCCCAACTCGTACGACATTTCTCAGTCCCTCACTTCCGCGGCCGCAGCACGGCCAGATAGTTGATGGCGAGGTGCGTGTCGACATCCTGCATCGAGCGCGCCGTCCCGAGCCCCGCACGGGCAGCGGCGCGGATCATCCGCGACGCGGCCATCCCGAGGACGTTCACCGACAGGTAGAGCCCCTTCAGAGGCAGCGCCAGCAGCCGTCCGCCGCGCGGGTGCCGCTGCACCAGCGGCCCTTCCACTCCCATGGCGAGCAGAGCGTTGGCCAGCTGCGGCACCAGCTGCAGCAATCCGCCGCTCTCTTCCACGCGCGTCTCCCCGAACTCCGCCAGCGCCTCCTCCAGCTCGCGCCGGCTCCAGCGGTGCAGCCTCACCGCCGGCGGATAGGGCCAGATGCCGATCGTGGTCAGGAGAATCCTGCCGCCCGAGCGGGTCACCCGCACCAGCTCCGACAAGGCGCGGCGGAAATCGGTCATCAGGTAGAAAGCCTGGGTGCAGACCACCAGGTCGAAGGCATCGGAGCGAAAAGGGAGCGCCAGGGCGTCGCCGCGCACTCCGACCCCGTGGAAAGGGGCCAGATCGACGCCCACGTAGCTCGCCGCCCGCGCCTCGAACAGCTCCCGGTACGGCTGGTATTTGCATCCCACGTCCAGAATCTCCAGATTCCCGCCGCCGTTCAGCGCCCCGGCCTGGCGCCGCAGACCCGCGACGATTTCCCGCAGCATCAAGTAGTCGTACTGCCAGATCTTGGGATGCGCGATTCGCCGCACCACGCGGCGCGCCTCGCGCGCTCGAGTCGAGGCCTCCGCCTCGACTCCCTCCGGGCTCACGGCTTCTCCGTCTGCAGCGCCGCGGTCCGGCCGTTCCCCCCGCGCACGGCCGCTCCGAAAAAGCCTTGCAGCAGTCCTTTCGAGAATGAGATCGAAGCCCGGAAGTCATAAGCGCGCCCGAGAATGGCCGCGCCGCCCGCGTCGCGGCAGCCATCCCACAGGTTCTTGGCCATCCGGCCGAGCATGTGCCAGTCGCCGGCGCGGGCATGCTTGCCGTAGAACGCCCCCTGCCCCACCCCGTAGGCCCGGAACAGGTCGACCTGCTGCGACGCGCCCCTCCAGGATCGGTGCCGCACCGTCATTCCCGGCAGGTAGTGGATCGGGATCCCGGCCCTCAAGAGGCGATAGCCGAGGTCGTTGTCCTCGGCCGCGGGGAAGCGGGTCCCAGGTCCCAGCGATTCGTCGAACCTGCCGACCCGGCGCAGCGCCTCGGCCGGCAGCGCCATGTTGTTGCCGAAAAGCACGTCGCGGTAGAGGGGGCTGCGGTACTCGCGCGCCTCGGAATCCTCGCGCAGAGACGGGGCGCGCACCGCTCCCGGCTCGGCCTCTCCGGCGAGCACTCGTCCGGTCAGCGCCACCCCTGCCCCGGATCGCGCGAAGGCATGGTGCATCACCTCGAGCCAGTCGGGGGCAACCCGGCAGTCGTCGTCGGTGAAGGCCAGCAGGGAGCCGCACGCCTCCGCCACGCCGACGTTCAGCGCCGCGCTCTTGCCGCGCCGCGGACAGCGCAGATGGCGCAGCACCGGGCCCGTGTCATCCGGCAGCCGCAGAATCGACACGGCATCGCGGCTCTGATCCAGGACGATGATCTCGTCGGCACTCGTGGCGGCCCGGGCCACGTGCGCCAGGCAATCCTCCATCAGCTCGGGGCGGTCGGCCGTGGCGATGAGCACCGAGATGCGCGCGCGGCTCATGCGACGCTCCGGCTGCGCGCCTGGCGGGAAGAGGCGACGCTGGGCATCTCTCCGGAGCGGCTCCGGACTCCCATCCAGTAACGGCGCTCCCCCACCAGGGACTGGGCCATCCCCAGCCAGCGGCCGCGCGCGCCCCTTCTCTCGAGGCGCGACAATGACGACTCGAGCAGCGCCCACAGGGGCGCCAGGGGATCCGCGGCGGACAGGCCGCTGCGACGCGCCAGGCGGCGCAGCGGATGCTCCGGCAGCGCCGACAGGCGCAGGTGGCTCCTCAGGAGGGGATGCTTGGCGGCCAGGACCTGATCGGCCTCGCCGACGCACTGGCAGTCCCGCAGCCAGCGAGGCATATCCTTGTCGTAGATCTGGCGGGCCACGGCCTCTGGGAGAAAGCGCATCTCCGCGCTCGCCTGGATCAGTCGCCAGCCCAGGTCGTAGTCTTCGTTGCCGAACTTCACGTAGGTCTCGTCGAAGCCACCGCGGGAGCGCAGCAGGGAGCGCGATACCGAGGCATGGCCGAAATGGCAATCGTCGAAGCGGAAGCGATAGCCCGGTGCCGACAGCCGCTCGCGCACCTGTTCTCCCCAGACCTCGACCCCTTCCTTCAGGAAGGACCTGCGGGGGCCGGGCGCCAGGCCCAGGGATCCAAAGACCACCCGCTCCCCTTCGGGGGCATGCGCCGCGCGGTGCTGCGCCAAGGCGCCCTCGTCGAGCAGCATGTCGTCGTCCAGGAAGAGCACCGCCTCGGCGGCGGCGGCCGCCGTGCCGCGGTTGCGCGCCGCGGCCAATCCGCGATTTTCCTGGAAAATCACTTGAAGACCGGGATCATGAACGTATCCCGCGAGGATCTCGAGAGTCCCGTCGGCGGATCCGTCCACCACGACGATTACCTCGGCCGGCCCCTCTTCACGAGCCCGCTGAAGCAGAGCCGGCAGCGTCCGGGAGAGAAGCTCGCGGCGGTTGTAGGTCGGAACGACGATGCTGAGCGCCGGGGTGCTCATGGCCGCCCTCCGAGAGCCGCGGGCGTGCCGGGGATCCGCCGCCGCGAGATCCGGGTCGTCGTCCATTCCCGGATGCCGAAGCCGGTGCGCGCCTTGAACGAGAAGGACCAGCGGCTCTCATGGCAGGTGATCAGGCTGCGCTTCAGCAGGAAGGGATCGACTCCCGGCCGGTTGCCGCCACGCCGGTCGGAGCAGGCGCTGGCGTAGCCGGCGGCGCGCACTCGCCGCAAACAGCGCCCGTCGAGCTCCCCGTGCGGATAGGAGAAATGCCGCACCGCCATGCCGAGCCGATCCTGAAGGAGGGCTTTCGAGCCGGCGATCTCGTCGTCCAGCTCGGCATCCGACAGCGTCGGCAGCATGCGATGCGTCCGCGTGTGAGAGCCGAGCTCGAAGCCGCGCCGCGCCAGCTCCCGCGCCTCCGACCAGGAGAGGAGGCGGCGGGGCGGATCGCCGTGGCGCGCATCCCAGGAGTTGGTGGTGCCGACCCGGTCGGCGACCAGGAAGATGGTGGCGGTGAAGCCATGATCGAGCAGGACCTGGGAGGCGCCCTCCAGGAAATCGCGGTAGCCGTCATCGAAGGTGAGCGCCACAGCGCGCTCCGGCATGGGCGCCAGGTTGCGGACGATCTGGACCACCTGGTCCAGGGTCAGCGTGCGGTACCCTTCCTCGTGCAGCCAGCGCACTTGCGCCGCGAACTGCTCCGGCGTGACGCCCCAGTGCCGCAGCCGCTGCCCGGGATCGCCGCTGATCCAGTGGTACATGAGAATCGTCACGCCGCGTCGCTCAGACACTTCCGGCCTCCCGATCGACGGGCGCGGGAGAAGAAGCCATCAGCCAGCTCGCCGCGCCGCGGCACATCCCCGAGACATACGACCAGCCGGTGCGCAAGGCACCGCCGTCGCCACGCACGATCCCGCCCGCCACGCGGCGGGCCTGGGTAGCGAACACGCCCAGGGCGACGCGGGCGGGGAAGAAGTCGCGCACCCGCAGCCGCTTCAGTGCCCACACCGCGATGCCATGGCCATATTCCCATTCCACCGCCGACTGGACGGTGCCGTTGCGCCATGGGAGGTGGGCTACCACGACGGCGGGGTCGTAGAGGATTGACCCTCCGGCATGCAGGATGCGATGGATGAAATCGGTGTCGTCGGCGCCGCGGAACCGCGCGCCGGGGCCCAGGTCGGCGTCGAACCTCCCGATCCTCTCGGCCCACTCCTTGCGAAAGGAGAGATTGAAGCCGCCCCCCACCACCGCCGGATCCACGAAGCTGCGGTAGAGGCGGGGCGCCGCCGGATGCCAGGTGGCCGCCGCCAGGATGCGCGGATCGGCGTCGTCCACCCCGTCGGGAAGCGAGCCGCCGGTCACGGCCGCGATCTCGGGATGGCGGTCGAAAGCGCGCGCCACCGAGGCCACCCAGTCGCTGCGCACCAGGCAGTCATCGTCCGTGAAGCTGAGAATCTCACCGTGCGCCTGGGCAATGCCGAGGTTCCGCGCGCGGCTCAGGCCGCGACTCGATGAGGGGAGGTGGCGCAGGTTGGGCAGGCGGTCTCGATGGCGGAGCACGACCTGAGACGCGGCATCGTCGTCCCCCTGGTCCACCACCAGAATCTCCAGCGGCGCCGGGTCGAGGATCGCCAGGCGCGCCAGGCAGCCGTCGAGCAGGCCCGCGCGGTTGCGCGTGCAGACGACGACCGAGACCGAGGCAGGGGTGATCCGGCTCAAGGCAAAGGCTCCTTTTCCGGAAGGGTTGCGGTGCGCATGCCTCCCTCTCCCTCCTGCTTCACCGCGAAGATCTCGACCCCGTCGGCCTCGTAGATCCGGTGCAGGAAGCTGGAGGCGGACGGATCGTACGAGCCCAGCTCGCGCTCCGGCGGCCCGTACACCACGTATCCCACCTGGTAGTGCCTGAGGAGCGCCTCGCGCTGCGTGTCGTTCCAATGCGTCGAGTAGAACTCCCCCACGTCCCGTGCGCGAATCTCGAAAGCCTGCGTGAGCATGTCCTCGCCCAGGAAGACCCGCTGTCCCGACAGTCGCGGCACGTAGTTGCCGGTCTTGTAGGAGCCGAGGACCACCGAATCGAGCGACACGTTGCGGCTCATCCAGTCCATCGCCGACAGCTCGCCGCGGGTGAGGTAGGTAGGCGAGCTCATGTCCTGCACCTGGTATTTGTAATGGAGGAAGAGGTTCGCCACGCTCAGGCAGCAGATGATGCCGACCAGCGCCATGACCGCCATCTGCGGTGCCGGAGCCCAGATGCCGCGCGGCACAATGCGCCGCTTGCCGAGCGCCCGCCGCCGCCGCTGGATGCGCAGGAACACCGTGCGCCGCAGCCCCTGGGTCGCGAGAATGGACAGCGGGATCTGGATGCCGTTGAGCAGGTGCCAGCGCCAGTTGATGTACGGTACATAGGCCAGCACCAGAACCATGAGCACCCAGGCCTTCGCCATGCGCTCTCCGGATGGGCGGTCGACGCGCAGGAAGCCTTCGAAAGTCAGCACCGAGATGGCGAAAGAGGCCCCCAGGCCGAGGATCAGGCGGAAGGGCTCCGGCGTCTGGAACGACAGCCGTGTCACCACGTCTCCCCAGGCCGGCTCCAGGATCAGCATCCAGCGATTCACCAGCAGCATCCCCACCGGCATCCCGATGACCAGCGCGCAGCACTTCCAGCGGCTGGCCCCCGGCATTCGCCCGAGCCCCAGCGCGTCGAGCACCAGATAGGCGCCGGCGATCGGAATGAAAGCCACGGCCTCGAAGGCATGGCTGGCGGCGAGGATCGTCGCCACGCAGCCGGCCGCCGCCGCCGGCATGTAGCGCCGCACCCGCTCCGATTTGAGGTACATGACGAGCGAGCCGGTCATCAGCGCGGCGGCGAAGACAAAATGCGGATAGACGAGCATCGCGTGGAAGAGATTTACTTCCACGAGCCAGGCGGTGATCGGCTTGAGGTCGACACCGGTCATCCGCAGGATGATGCGCGAGAGCCACAGGAAGCCGCCTCCGAAGCAGGCGAGCACCAGGGCGAAGCGGCGGTAGAAAGGGCGACGGATGGCGGTGGCGATGAAGCCGTAGATGGTCAGCGTGAGCAGCAGAATCGACAGAGCGCCGAACGCGCGATGCGTCTGATCAAGGCTCATCCCGGTCCAGCGCGAGATCCGGCCGAGCGAAAGGTAGAGGAAGTTGAACAGCGCGGGCGGGTTCGGCTCCGGCGTGAAGTTGTTGGTGAACAGCACCCGTCCTTCGGCAGACTGGCGCATCAGGCCCAGGTAAACGTTGTTGTCATCGATCGCGTCCGTGCCCACCAGCCCCATGAAGCGATGCGTGCCGTCCTGCAGGCTGTAGCCCAGAGAGTAGGGAATCCACACGATGGCCATCAGGAGAGCGGCCACGCCGAGCGGGAAGAGCCACTCGCGAAGCGGTACCTCGCCGAATGGAGGCGGAGACTTGCGGGCTCGCGACACCAAACCGGGATTCATCGGAACACCTCCGCCCATGCGCGCACGACGAGACGCCGCTCCTCGCGGAAGGTGCCGCTCACGCCGTACATCAGGGCGAAAGCCCCGAGGCACGCCGCGGCCCTGGCCAGCAGGAGAGGCAGAGAAGGATCAGGAGCCCACGATTTCCAGGCGGCCATCAGGAGGACCACCGGGAGCCCGGTCAGGAGCGGGGCTCCCACCGAATGGATCAGGAAGCTTTTCGGATCGACGCCGCCCCAGGGACAGCAGCGCCGCAGCACCAGCCAGGCGTCGATTCCGAGCGTCGCCGCGAGCGTGCCCACCGCCGCGCCCGGCAAGTCATAGAGGCGGTATCCCACCACCACAAGCGCGAGGTTGAGGGCGTAGCGCCACGATTCCGCCCCCAGCAGGACTCCCACGCGTCCGGCTCCGAACAGCAGCGTCGTGGGTGCCAGCGAGGCCGCCGTGACCAGCGCCGCCAGGGCGAGGGCGCGCAGGATCGGGAGGCTGGAGGCAAAAGACTCACCGGCCCACAACCGCAGGAGCGCGCCACCGTCCACCATCAGGAGCGTCACCACCGGCAGGGCCAGCGCCAGATTCACCCGCGTGGCCACCTCGAGCAGGCGCGCCTGCGCCGTTCCCTGGGAATCGGCGCGCGAGGCGAGCGGGAACAGGACGTTGGAGACGGGCTGCAGCCCCTTGGAAACGAAGGAGGCGACCGTGGCCGCCACGGCGAACAGGGCCACCGCCTGCGGCCCCGCGAGCAGGCCGAGGATCAGCAGATCGGAGTTTTCGAAAAGCGTCCTCAGGCTCTCGTACCCGAAGGAAAGGGCGGAGAAGAGAAAGGCCTGGGGCACCAGCTTGCGGTAGGTCGGGCCACCGGTCAGATGAATCTCCGGCGCCAGGCGGCGGATCGCGCGCCAGCGGGCGAGGTGCCCGGCGACCGACGCGATCAGCTGCACCACCCCGAGCGAGACGACCCCCATCCCTGCCGCCAGCAGCGCCGCGGTGGCCGCCAGGCGGAAAAGCGCTGTGGCAACCTCGACGGTGTTGAGCAGCCCGAAATACTGCATCCCGGCCAGCGCACTGCGGGTCAGGCCGAAGGGAAAGGAGATCAGAAAGTTGATCCCGATGAGCGCGATCAGCCAGCGCATGGAGACCTTCAGCTCCGGGGGAACGCCGAACCGGTCGAGCGTGATGAAGCCGAGACCGATCAATCCGACGCATGCCAGGATTCCCAGGACGCAGTAGACGCGGAAGATGGACCCCAGCTCCCGGCTGGCCTGGTCGAAGCCCTCCCGCGCCGCGCCGGAAGCCACCGACCTGACCCCGGCGGCGCCGCTGCCGGCGTTGAGGGAGCCGAAGTAGCTCCCCAGCGCCGTCGCGGTCACCCAGAGGCCATACTCCAGGGTGCCGAGGCTGCGGATCACCAAGGGCGTCAGGATCAGCAGCGTCGCGCCGTTGACCGCCGCCCCGACATAGCCGGCTGAGATGTTGCGGACCACCCTGCCGATGCTCACGCCGTTCCCCCTTCACCGGAGAGGAACTCCGGCGGCGTGTCGAGAATCTTGCGCACGCCCGCGCGGGCGCGGGCGAAGCTGCCGGTCTCGTCCTGCTGCAGGTAACGGAACTTCTTCAGGCAGTATCCGGCCCAGGCCAGCGCCAGGACCTCGGGCAGGATGCGGGCCGGAAAGCGCATCTCGCGCGCGTACTCGCCCAGCGCTTTCCGCATCTCCTGCGCCAGGAAGTCCCGGCCGTTGAGCACCCGGTCGAGGGCGTTGAAGGGATCCCAGCGGCCGCTCCCTTCGGTGCGGAACGACAGCCACAGGCACAAGTCCAGGAGGTCGTACGCCGGCAGCGAGAGCTCGTCGCACAGCTCCCAGTCGATCACTCCGTGGCGCGGGCCGTCCTCGAGGATGTTCTCGCCGCAGAAATCGCCGTGCGCCAGGACCGCCGGGAAGGTCTTGCCAAAGGCCTCCCATACGTTGCGGGCGGCGGTTTCCAGGAGCGTGCGTGAGCGGCCGGTGCGGTCCAGCTTGACGCTGAACTCCTCGGTCCAGACCGGGACCAGGGCGCCGCCGTCGCAGCGGGTGGCGTTGCCCAGCGCCGCGCTGAACCGCGGGGCCCACTGCAGCAGCCTCGTGACCCGGCCGTTGAGACGTGCCCGGGGCGTGATCCAGGTGGCGATCTTGTCCCCCTTGAGCGCCGACTGCAGGAGGAGATAGTTGCCGGAGATCTCGCGATACAGGATCGGGCGGGGAACCGACTCGATCGGAATCGCCGGACCGCGACTCACCAGCGCCTGCAGGCCGCGGTGCTCGCGCTCCAGGTAGCGGGCCCCATCCCTGTCGAAGCCGACCTTGCCGACCACCGCGGGATAGCGCTGCTGGGGCAGAAAGTAGAAGTAAATCGACTGGTCGACGTAGTTCTTGTCCTCGTGGGGGCGGTGGATCATCATCACCGTGAGATCGCGCGGCGCGACACCGAGGCCCTCGGCCGCGAAGCTCCGGAACGATTCGGAGGTGGCGCCGATCATGGCGTCCTCCGGGCGACGACGATGCAGTTCGGCAGGAAACCGGCGTGGATGCGAAGGTGGACCAGGACCTGGAACACGGTAAGAATGAGCCAGCGGCGCAAGGAACCCCCCGAAATGGTCAGGCGCAGGAAGTAATCGAACGGCTCCCGCTGATCCAGGGGGACCAGGACGACGGGAGACCACAGGGCTGAATGGGCGTAATACGACTCCACTTTTCCCAGGCCGCGGCGGCGCATCTGCCGCCGGACCCACCATCCTCGGACGCCGATCGCCGGTGACCCTTTCAGGGCCACGACCCAGCGGCCTCGCTCGGAAAGGAACGAGGCCTGGTCGGGTCGCAGAGCATTGGCTTTCCAGCCGGGGCGCTCTTCGAGGATCAAATCGAATCGTCCCGTCTGGACCGGACCGCTCATCGTCTCGCCGCGCTGCATCTGGACGCCGGCTTCCCCCAGCATGCGCAGCAGGTCCGCCGGGACGTTCCCAATCACGAGCGCCTGCTGACCCGTCTGCGGTGACAACAGGCTTTTCCAGACCGGCGTCAGTCCTCTTCCTCTCCATCCGTTCGAGACCCCTGTCTCGGAAGGGAGGACGTTCTGAGCCGGGTTCTCAGACGACCCCATGATGATGTAGCTCCGCCATCGAGGCCCTTCATGGGCCATAATGCAATGCTTTGTGCCCAGAAGACTTAGGCCGCCCCGACTGCTGCCGCAATGGGCTGCAGGGAGTCGGGGTCGCAATCCAGCGCCGCATGCCTTCTGAACAATTCGAGCAGGATTCGGATCCGCTCGCCGCCGCTGAGGTGGGCCGTGACGCGCCCCTCAAAGCCGGTGAAGGGACCCTGTACCACGCGGACGCGTGACCCGGGGGTCAAGCGAAGCGCCGGGATTCGCAATCCTCCCGTCCTCTCCAAGGTGCGAATGCCTTCCACGATCTCCTCGCCGATGCGCGCCGGCGCGCCGGCATGGCTGACGATGCGCACCAGCCCCGGCGTCCAGCGGATGCCGGCATAGTCGCGCGGAAACTGCAGCCTGACGAACAGGTAGCCCGGGAAAAGAGGCACCGACTCCTGGACCCTCCTGCCCCGCAGGCGGCGCCGCCGCCGCGTGCGAGGACAGTAGGTTTCCAGCCCGTTGCGTCCCAGGGACGCCAGAACCGCCTCTTCCTTGCGAGGCTTGGTCTGAATCGCATACCAGCCGGATGTCATGCCCTTCCCCGTCCCTCTCAATGCCCGTCGCCTTGCCCATTCCCCGCCATCGGCCCGGTCGGCACGAAGCGGTGCTTCTCGAGCCACTTCAGCAGCTCGGAGCGCTTGTACCGGATCGTTGCGTTGCGCGAGCTCCCCAGCCGGTAGCAGGGAATCACCTGCTCCTTGGTGAGCTGCCATAGCTTGGTCCGTCCGATCTTCAAGTAGCGACGGGCCTCAGCGCTGGTCAGGATTTCCTCTCTTCTCGCCATCTGGCCTTGCCCCTCTCTGGATGCGATCCCCGTTCCGTCCGACTAGAAGGCCCTGCAGGTGATTCCCAGGTAATAGTTGTTTACGGTCTGACTTCCAATGTCCGGCTGCACGGTTTCCTGGCGGCGATAATTGGCACCCGTCACCAGCCCCCAGCGCTGCCCCATCGAGACCCTCGCCCTGAACGATCCACCCCATAGATCCAGGTTCACCTCGCTGGCCCCCGCCACCGATTCGCGCCTGCCGTAATCGGCGGAGGCCATGAGGGTGAGATGCCGGCCGGCATCCCCGGAGATGGTCATGAAAACGCGATCCCCCACGGAGGTTCCGTTGTTCCCGACGTCGGCGGTAAGGCTGCGCCTCCAGCCGCCGCCAAACTCCGCATTGCGCCCGAACCGACGGTAAAGTGCGGCGCTGCCCGAGAAGAAGCTGTCGGTCTCCGTCTGCTTGGCGACCGTCGCACCGCCCGAGAGCTCCACGCGGGAGCGATCTTGGACATGGCTCCAGTTGAGCGCGGCCGACTCGGACGTGACGTCGGGAACGTCGTCCTCGAACTGCAGCCGTCCCCCCGACAACGACATGCCGAGGGTGTCCTCGCGTCTTACCGCGAAGTCCAGACCTATCAGTCCGAGCAAGCCGTCCGAGTCCTGGAAGTTCTCATCCTCGTAACGGTTGAGGATGTGGGTCGCGCCGATGTTGAAGCGCGTCCTGCGGCTCAGCTCGCGGTCCATGTTGATCTCGGCACGGTTGCGGGTAACGCGCTGGTTGTTGGCCAGGATCGGGGAATCCCCTTCCTGGGGCGTCGAAACAATGATCGGATCATTGCTCAGGGTGAAATGCTCCTGCAGATTGAGCCCTCCCCTGACGCCCAGGCGATACCGGCCGGTGTAATTGAACGCATGGCTCGTCGAGTCCAGCTGGTCGTAGGTCTGATAGTGGTTCAGCACCGGCACGTAGGCCATCGTCCAGGCGGTGCGCGGCGAGGTGCGCGTGGCGCTCAGATCCATGACCAGGGTGCCGATGTAATCCTGCTGTGGGGAGCCGTCGTCTGGATCGAAAAAGACGTTCGAGCTCGAGCGGGCGCCCGCGTTGAAGTCGAGATGAAACTGGTTCGGGGTCGGGGCATCCTCGTTTCTCACGCTCGATCCTTCGCGGATCGGCAGGTCGGGACTCGTCCCTCCGGGAGGTTTCTGCGGAGGGGGAGTTTGCGCCAGGCTCGCGCCGGTCCCCGAGGCGCAGGCCAGCGCCACGATCAGCGCCCAGCCGGAGCGCGGCAAAGGGTGGGGGGTGGGATGGGCGTGGTCGATCATGGCACGACCACCGTATCCCCGGGCTCGAGCAAGAGATTCTGCTCGGGACTCTTGCCGGCCAGAATCTTGTCGTAGCTCACCGAGATCCTCTCGTCCCGCTTGCCGTTGTTCCGCAGGATCACGATGTCGTTGCGCTTGGCATAAGGCGTGAAGCCGCCCGAGAGCGATATGACCTGGAGCAGGTTGGTCTTGGATTTGAGCGTGAGGACGCCCGGGGTCACGACTTCGCCCATGACGTAGACCTTGTAGCTGTTGACTTCGTCGACGAGGACCGTGACGCGCGGCTCGCTGAGGAACTGCCGCAGCTTCTCCACCAGAATCGCCTTGAGCTCGATCGGGGAAAGGCCCGCGGCCTGGATGTCGTCCAGAAGCGGGAAGGAGATCTTGCCGTCGGGTCTGACCGGCACGGAGCGGGTCAGATCGGGCTCCTTCCATACCTGGATGTTGAGGATGTCGCCCACGCCGATGCGATAGTCGCCGGGGGGCTGCGGCGCCGACTCTTTCACTTTGGTTCGCGGTGGGTCGGCGAACACCAGAATCGGGGCCAGTAGAAGAGTCAGAGCAGCGGCCGAAAGAAAAGCCCGGTGACGCCTTACCATGGTCGAACCTCCCGCACGACGCTCAGCTTACAGCCGGCGCCGGATCGAACCCTGTAGGAAAAGACCCCTCATGCTGCCGAAACTAACGGGGGTGGGACATCAGGGAATCCATTCTCTTTTTGAAATGGAAGACCCTACACTCATCCCCCGGGCGCATGGGAGAAGCTTGATTACAATTTCAGGATTGACAACGCCGGTGGAGCGACCTACAGTTGACAGCCGGGTCGGGGAAAAGGACCCGTCTGCTCACTCTTCACTCCAGCAAGACTCCACCTCATCAGACAGCACACCCAGGGCGACGCGTCCGTCCTCGGACCCGAGCCGCAGCGTCGACTCGGACCCCTGACGCGGGCCTCGTCCGCCCGCTCACTAGCCTCGTCTAGCTTTATGTTGCTCCGGCAAACCGAAACCGGAATTTTATGGAACCAGCTTTATTTATGCTCGTCCGTGTGGCAGGTACGGTACGACGTAACTGCTTTCTTGTCAAGGAAAAAACCGCTTTCACTTTCGTCAGCGGTCATTCCGGAGCAGAGGACATTCTTGCTCTTAAGCATAGCGCGACGTGTGGATTACGCGATTCTCGGCGCGCTGCGCCCGATGACCCAGCATGAACCAGATGAAACAACTCGGAGGGAGTAAGAACACGAATTCAGAGTGCGAAGTTTTTCGGCCGGCAGTAAACGAAATGATTTCAGGAGTCCTTATCGGTCATTGCAACGCGCGATACGGCGAGACGCGCCGCTTCCAGCAGATCCAAATCTCTGGAGAGATCGGCCACGCGAAGATCCGGAACTCCGGACTGTCGCAATCCGCGCAGCTCGCCGGGTCCTCGCATCTCGAGATCTCTTCTTGCGATCTCGAAGCCATCGCTCACCTCCCGTAATATACGAATCCTCTCCAGAGCTTCCGGCGATGCTCCCTCGGTCGGGATCAGGATGCACCACGACGGACGAGAGCCCCGTCCGACGCGGCCGCGCATCTGGTGCAGCTGCGACAGGCCGAAGCGATCCGCCTGCTCCACGACGATCACCGACGCTTCCGGGACGTCGACGCCTACCTCCACGACGGTGGTGGAGACGAGTACGGGCGCCGCCCCTTCCGCGAACTCGCGCAGCGCCTGCTCGCGCGCCGCCGGATCGAGGCCGCCGTGCAGCAGACCCACCTTGAAATCCGGGAAGATGGAAGCCGCGAGCTTCTCACGGGCGGCCACCGCCGATCTCTCCGGGGCCTTGCCTGCCTGCACGGCCGGAAGCACGAATGCAGCGCGTCCTCCTCGCGCCACTTCTTCCCGGATGAAGCGGTAGATGCGCTCCCGATCGGCGTCGCGCCGCACCACGGTGCGTATCGGCACCCTTCCCGGGGGCAGCTCGTCGATCACCGAGACGTCCAGGTCACCGTAGCAGGCATGCGCCAGAGATCGCGGGATGGGGGTCGCGGTCATCAGGAGACGATGCAGATCGCGGCCTTTCCGCTCCAGCCGGTCGCGCTGTCGGACGCCGAAGCGATGCTGCTCGTCGATGACTACGAGTCCCAGTCGAACGAGCTGGACGCTTTCCTGGATCAAGGAGTGCGTCCCCACGACCAGATCCGCGTCCGGGCCGGAGCCCGCTTCCCATGACTCGCGCGTGCGCGACGTGAGAAGGGCGGCCCGAAACCGGGTGCCCCGCAGGAGCTCCAGCGTGCAGCGCATCTGCTGCTGCGCCAGGACCTCGGTGGGAACCATCCAGGCGACCTGCAGCCCCGCCTCCATGGCGGAGACGGCGGCGAGCAACGCCACGATCGTCTTGCCGGATCCGACGTCTCCCTGGAGAAGCCGCTGCATCGGAAAGGGGCGCTCCAGGTCGGCGAGGATTTCTCCCAGGGCGCGCTCCTGGGCCACCGTTAGATGGAACGCGCACATTCTCCGCAGGCGGTCCCGCAAATCGGCCGGGGCCGGGCACGCAACAGCGCGACGGCGGGATCGCAGCCGGCGCGCCCGCGCGAAGCTCCGCTGCAGGCGATAGAGCTCCTCCATGGCGAGGCGGCGCTGGGCCGCTGTTTTCTTCTCCTCGAGCTGATCCTGGGAAGTCCCGGGCGCGGGGAAATGCGCTTCGCGGAAAGCGGTCCCGCGCGGGCACAGGTCGGGGCGAGCGGAGAGAAACGGCGGCAGCGTCTCGGGCAGCTGGAGCGGAAGGGCGGCGAGAATGCGATGGATCAGGGAGCGCAGCGAGCGCGTCGAGAGCCCGGCGGTCTTGCGGTAGATGGGCACGATTCGCCCGGTATGAATGCCGGTCGGATCCTCACCGAGGACTTCGAATTGCGGGTTCTTGAGCAGGAGCCTTCCCGGGCGGGAGGCTGAGCTTCCCACCTCACCGTAGAGGACGATTTCGGTCCCGGGCTTGAGCAGGTTGCGCAGGTAGACCTGGTTGTACCAGGCGGCGAGCAGGCTGCCGGTGTCATCGCGCAGCTCCGCTTCCAGGACGGCAAAGCCCCTTTTCCTCGATCCCATGATGCGCAGCCACTCGACCTGCGCCCGGAGGGTGGCCCGATCCCCGCAGGAAAGCGACGCGATGGAAGCGCAGCGCCCGCGATCCTCGTAGCGCATCGGCAGCGTCAAGAGCAGGTCCTCGACGCGGCGCAATCCCGCCTCCGCCAGAGCCGCGGCGCGCGTCTCGCCGATGCCGCGTACGCCGGACAGCGGCGTGGAAAGCCGCAGCCGATCTTCCTTCACGCGCTTCAATCTCACGCCGGCTGCACCTTGGCGGCCGGGGCCGCCGCCAGCAGCATCCCGGCGAGGATCAGCGAGCCGCCGGCGAGAAGCCCGGCGGAAAGCGGCTCGTCGAAGAGCCATCGGGCGAGGAGCGTGGCGAGCACCGGCTCGCCCAATGCCGCCAGGCTGACCGTGAAGGCCGGCAGATGACGTACGGCATAGTTCAATCCGCCGTGGCCGAGGACGCTCGGAAACAAGGCCATGGCCGCCAGCGGCAGAAACTCGCGCGATGGGAATCCGATCAGCGGCTGATGGGCAAGAAAAGCCGCCACCGCCAGAAAAGCCCCGGCGGCGCCGTAGACCAGGAAGAGATAGGCGCCGAAAGGGACATCGGAGCGTACCGATCGGCCGAGAACGAAATAGGCGGCGCCGGCAGCGGCCGCAAGCAGCGCCAGGGCATCCCCGAGCAGGCGCGCGCGCGACGAGCCGAAATCGGCCCCCGTGAGCAGGAGCATTCCGGCCAGGCAGATGGCGATCCCCGCGTAGAAGCGCTTGCCGGGCCGCTCGCCGAGCCAGGCGCCCGACAACTGCGCCGAGAACAGCGGCTGAGTGGAAACCAGGAGAACCGAGCTGCCGATGCTGGTCAGGCGCAAGGAGGCGATCCAGGCCCCGAAGTGCAGCGCCAGGAAGCCCGCAGCCAGCAAGGTGCGCCAAGCGGCGCGTGGGCGCGGCGCAGCGCGGCCGAGACCCGGCAGGACGAACGGAGCCAGGAACAGGGTGGCGAAGGTGAGCCGCAGGCAGGCAATCGCCAGCGGACCGGCGGTGCAGTATCGGACCAGGATCGAGCCCCAGGAGATCGCCAGGACGGCGACGACCAGCACGGCGGCGGGAGGAAACGGGCGGCGGATCTCGGCGGAATGCACTCCGCTCCTCGTCTCTTTCAGGGTTCGGCGGTTTTCAGCGGGAAGCGCCGGGCGAGGAGGCTGGCATCGGCGCGGCCTGGCCGGCGCCCGCGCGCGACCCGCCCCCGTACCTGCCATCGAACAGTTGCCCCCACTTGCTGCCACGGAACCGGGCGATCTTCATTTTTCCGACCGTCGGGTACCAGAGCCAGTCGTGGTAGACGTTCGAGGCGAAGGGCGCCCAGACCACCAGCGGAGAGTGCAGGGCGATCTTCTCCAGGAAGCGCAGCGGCCCGAGACGCAGCATCTGGTCCCCCCAGATCACGAAGCTGCGCTTGGCGTGGAATCCCCATCCCGGCCCTTGGACCGAGGTGCCGACGATCTCGATGTCGCGCGGGTCGGCCGTGCCGAGCCCCCGGTCGTGGGCCATCCTCAGGTAAGGAATCGACATCGGATCGAACCCCATCAGCTTGGCGGCGACTGCGTCGATCGCGACCGAGTCGGCCGCCGCCAGCAGCGTATCCTTGACGATCGGCTCCATGGTGCGGGGCCCGGCGCCATTTCCGGCCACCGTGCCGTCCATCACCGTGAAAACGGCCGGATGAAGCTCCTTCTGCATCATCACCAGGTCCACGAGCACCTCGTGAATGTGCTTGTGGGCGTAGTGCCGCACCTCCTTGAGGAGCCCGCCGAAAGCGTTCTTGATCGATCCCGTCGTGGTGGAATGACCGTGGGTCTTGACGGTCGGCAGGTGCAGCACGTTGCGGCCCGGATAGATGGAAGGAATCTCGATCCCCTCCGGGAAAATCCGATTGAGCATCAGCAGGGGGGACTTGAAGCGATAGACGATCCATTCCACCTCGGTGAGGGGCTGGAACTTCAGCCCGAAGCGATCGAGCACCGGGAGCCAGCGGTTGTTGCGCGCTCCAGCCCAGGGCTCGGTCACCACCGTCTTGTTCTCGACCGGCGTCAAGAGGGATCCCGGATAGCCGTCCTCGCGCAGCGTCTGCAGGACCCCTTCCAGCTGCCAGGGCTGGCTCGAGCAGGCAGGGAAGTATTTCGTCCAGGAGAGGTTGAGCTTGATCAGCAGCGGCGACGCCGGGTCGAGGATGTCCCGGTAACCCGCCAGGCGCATCAGGCGAGAATAGTCCTGGAAGATCGTCTCGGGCTCTGTGCGGAGGACGGCGACTTTCGATTTAGGCAACGAGCGCTCCGGGAAAGGGCCTCTTGGCGGGCCTTTGAATGAACATTCTAGTGTCCGGAGCGCCACGGGGCAACCGTGGAGAACGGCGGAGGGGGATGTCTCAGTGGTAGTGATAGAGGATGGCGGCCACCACGGCCGCCCACAATCCGACGCACACCAGCAGCGGTCGATCGGCGAGAAGGGACGAGGCGGGGTTTCCGCCCTGCCCCTTGCGATGGACCAGGTAGAGGTAGCGGAAGATCCCATACAGGACGAAAGGGATGGTGATGAACAGATGCTGCGTGCCGAGCTTCTCCTCCACCTCGGGGGAGATGGTGTAGAAGGAGTAGCAGACCACGGTCGAAGCCGTGGTGATCGAGATCATCTGGTCCAGAAAGACCAGAGAATACTCCCCCAGCGTGATCCGATGGTTCGCCGAATCCTGCTCCAGCGATTCCAGCTCACAGCGCCGCTTGCAGAAGGCCAGGAATAGCGACAACAGAATGGTGCACAGGATGAGCCAGGGGGAGATTTCCACGTCGATGGCGACCGCTCCCGCCAGGGCCCTCAGCACGAACCCGAAGGCGATCGCCATGACGTCCAGGATGACCTTTTCCTTGAGATAGAAGGAATAGGCGAGATTCAGCAGGACGTAGGACAGGGCGGTCGCCGCGAAGGCCGGGGAGAGCCGCCAGGCAGATAGGAGACCTCCGGCGAAGAGGATCAGGAGCGCGGCGATCACCGTGCCCGGGCGCAGGCGGCCCGAGGCGATCGGCCGGCGCGACTTGACCGGATGGCTCAGATCCCTATTGCGGTCGAGCAGATCGTTGAGCAGGTAGACCCCCGCCGACAGGGCGCAGAAGACGGCGAACGCGGCGAGCGCCTCGACGATGCGGTGCCTGTCGGACAGCTTCTTGGCGAACAGGAGCGGTGCGAAGAGAAGAAGGTTCTTGATCCACTGCTGGGGGCGGGTGGATTCCAGGAGGTCGAGAAAGGTACGCTTGAAGCCGCTGGGCGTCCGGGGCTCCGGCATCGTGCTCCGCTGGGCGTCATGCGACGCGAGGCGGCGCGGATGTTAGCACCGCTGCGCTTTCCTGCAAAGGCCTGTCCTCTTCGCCGCTCGAGGAGCGATGTCCTTTCCCCTGTCCCGCGTCGCCGTAATCATCCCCGCTCTCAACGAGGAAGCCTCCCTGCCCCGGGTGCTGCAGGCGATCCCCGACGGGCTCGTCGAGCAGATCCTGGTCGTCGACAATGGCTCGACCGATAAGACGGCCGAGGCAGCCGCGGCGAACGGCGCAACGGTCGTTCGCGAAGCGCGGCGCGGCTACGGCTCCGCCTGCCTCGCCGGGCTGGATAGGCTTCGGGAGCATCCCCCCGATATCGTCGTCTTCCTCGATGGAGATTTCAGTGATCATCCGGAGGAGATCAAGTCGCTGCTGGCCCCGATCCGCGAAGCGGGCTGCGATCTGGTGATCGGATCGCGGGTGTTGGGAAGCGCCGAGCCGGGCGCCCTGCTGCCGCAGGCGCGCGCCGGGAATCTCCTCGCCGTATTCCTCCTGCGGGTGCTCTACGGCGCGCGCTACACCGATCTCGGTCCCTTCCGGGCGGTGCGCTTCGGCCGGCTGCTGGAGCTTGGAATGGAGGATCGTGCCTATGGGTGGACCGTAGAGATGCAGGCGCGCGCCGCGCTGGCCGGCTGGAAGACCATGGAGGTGCCGGTCAGCTACCGGCGGCGCATCGGCCGCTCCAAGATCACGGGAACGGTGCAGGGGACATTGAGGGCGGGGATTGCCATCCTGCGCACGCTAGTGCGGCTCAGGCTGGCCGCGTCACTCCGCCGGGAATCGCTTCCCGCCCGGCGCTGAGGCTCTGTTCAGAGCTCGCTGCCCAGGGGGCGCGCCGCGAACCGTTTTGCACTCAGGCGGCCCGGACTCCGCTCCTCTGCCGCCGAGCCGCGACGTACCTGGATCAGCTCGGCCGCGATGCTGACGGCGATTTCGGCGGGCGTGCAGGCGCCGATCGACAATCCGATGGGGGCGTGCAGCGCCTCCAGACGCTCGGGCGGTATCCCCTCTTCGCGCAGCCGCACCGACAGAAGTCGGATCTTGCGGCGGCTGCCGATCAGTCCGACGTAGCGCACCGGGGTCGGAAGGATCCGACGCAGCGCCGCCAGGTCGCTGCGGTGGCAACGCGTCACCACGGCCACGAAGGTCTCCTCGTCCAGCCGCGGCAGGCTTCCGGCGAAATCACGCCCGGCCAGGAAGCGGGCCACCTCGGCGGGAAAGCGGGAAGCCTCCAAGAATTCCTCCCGATCGTCGAGCACGGTGGCATCGAAGCCCAGGCCGGGCGCCAGCGCCGCGAGCGCGGCTCCGACATGTCCGGCTCCGAAGATCACCAGGCGCTCGGGCGGAAACTCGGATTGCAGGTGCACGCGCACGGCCCCTCCGCAGATCATCCCGGTGCTCTCCGGCTCCGAGCTCTCCTTCAGAGAGTATTCCCTCACCAGGGAACCACCCGATGCGAGAAGGGCACGCGCGTCCTGAACGACCAGGGCTTCCAAAGCCCCTCCTCCCACGGAGTCGACTATCGTTCCGTCGTCGAAGACTGCCATGCAGGCGCCTGGCTTGCGCGGGGCCGAGCCGACCGATTCGATGACCGTGGCGATCACCAGTCGCCGGCCGCGGCGCAGCGCGTCGACCACCGATGCATGAAAGCGCAGGGACATGACGCTACCGGGCCAGGGTGGTCTTGTTCTGCTCCCACCACTTCGCCCACCGGGCGGCGTCCTGACCGAAATCCTGTCCGGTGAGGCTCTGCAGGGAGGTCGCCGCCTGGTCCTTCATCTCGGGGGGCGCGTGTGGATCTTTCAGGAGGGAGAGGATCGGATTGAATGCCGCGTAGCCTGCGGCGTTCGGCAGCGCGCCGACGGCGGAGAGCCTGACTTTGGGGGAAGGATCCTTGTGCAGCGCGTCGAGCAGCGCTTTCGCCGCGTCCGGCTCCCCGAAGGACGAGAGCGCCGTGGCCGAGTTGGCGCGGATGGTCTCGTTCTGGTCGGCGAGCCCTTCGATCAGCATGCCCGCGATTCCCGGAGTGCGGATCTGCGTCAATCCTTCGAGGGCGGCGCGGACGACATCCATCTCGGGATCGCGCAGGGCCTTGTGCAGCGCGGGGACCGCCGCCTTGTCCTGCAGGGCCCCCAGGGCGTAGACGGTGGCGACGCGGGTGGCGGTGTCCGGCTCCTTGCCGTAGCTGTCCGCCAGGATCTCGACCGCCTTGGGATCGCCTCCCTTCGACTCCAGGATGTGCGCCACCATGATGCGGCTGTCGCTGGGCGTCGACACCGGAACGAGGCGGATCGGGTTGTAGAAGGTGTTGAACCGGCGCGACAGCTCCAGCTCGCCGACGAGCGGCTTCTTCGACTCGGGGGTGTGGATCGCCAGCAGGTGGAGGATCGACTGTACGCGGGTCTCGACGTTGGGGCTCTGCAGCCCTTTCGCGAAGGGCTCGACGCTGCCGCTCTCGATCAGCTCGGCCAGCCGCTGCCGCGCCTCGACGCGCTCCTCGTAGTCGTCGGAGTTGGACTGCACGAACAGCTTCTCGACGTCGACCTCCGCGGCACAGGCCGAAAGCCCGGCAATGAGCAGCGCCGAGAGGCACAGAGCGGCGCGGCGCGCGCGCGCCCGCCGGAGTCCTGTAGCGGTGCGCTCGGGCATGGGCCGCTATTCCTCCTCGTCGGGCCGGGCGGCCGCCGGCCGCTTCTGGTGCACCGTCTTCAAGGAGACGATCTCGAAGCGCTTCACGCCGCTGGGGACCTGGATCGAGACCTCGTCCCCTTCGCGCTTGCCCGAAAGCCCCTTGCCGATCGGCGAGGTGATCGAGATCATCCCGCGAGGGACGTCCGCGTCCTCCGCGAAAACCAGCTCGTAGTGCACCTCCTTCTCCTCCTTGAGATCGAACAGCACAACGCTGGAACCGAGCCCTACGCGGTCCTTGGGCAGCGAATCGAGCTTGATCATGGCGATCTCCGAGAGGCGCTTCTTGATCTGCCCCATCTTCGCCTTGACGTAGCTCTGGCGCTCGAGGGCCGCATGGTATTCGGCGTTCTCGCGCAGGTCCCCCATGGCGAGGGCCTTCTTGATTTCCTGGGGGAGGTCGTGGCGGAATTCCCTTTCCAAGGCGCGGAGCTCTTTTTCCAGACGCTCGATGGCCTGCCTGAACATGCGCGGTTTCCCTGCGTTTGTCGAATTTTTTGAAGTCTACGATCGGATCCACGGGATGTCAACGCATTGCGGCTCAAGGTTTAAGGCGAGTGCGCCGCAATTGGTGAAGAAAAAAAAGGAGGGGGGGACCTTTCGGTCCCCGATCGGGTTGTTGGGTTTGGGAGGATTTAAGACTGCCTGAGCTGTATATGCATGTTTTCGATGCAAAGGTAGGAGGTGCATCCAAAAACATATATATACTAAATCTGATTGTAATATAGGCTCGTTCGCGGGCCTGTCAAGCCCCGGCTCTGCAGCCGCACAGGTTGATCGGGATCCCCCGCTACGCGGGTTGACTTCCCTGCAAGTCTCGGGTTAGCATCAATTTGCATTTTGCAAAGGACGGGGAGAGCTTCCCGGTGCGCCTCCGGTTCAGTCCCAAGATCGTCATCTGCATCGTCATCTTACTGGCGGCCTTCACCGCTCTCGTCGGGCTCAGCTTTCGCAGCTCGATGGTCTACTATCTTACGGTCGGCGAGTTCATCGACCATCCACCCTCCGATCTCGACTCCCACTTCCGCGTGAACGGACATGTGGTTCCGGGAAGTATCGTCAAGACCAGCGGTCGCCTCGGAGCGCGGTTCGTGATGACCGATGGAACCCGCACGCTGCCGGTCGTCTTCGGCAAGGAGCTTCCGGACACCTTCGTGGACAATGCCGAGGTCGTGGTCGAAGGAAGGATGCGCGGCGAGGCGTTCGAGGCCCATACCCTGCTGGCGAAATGTCCTTCGAAGTACGAGAGTCAGGCCAAGGCAAAGATGGCCGCTTCCCCCTGAGCCCGGCCGCAAACCGCCTCCTCCCCCCCGGGCGAGAGCCGGCGACCGAATTCCGGAGTTGAAATGCCACAGTTCGGCGGCCTCTGTCTGATCCTGGCCCTGGTTCTCGCAGCCTGGTCCCTGGTGGCCTGCGCGCTGGGAGCGCTGACGCGCTCGCGCTCGCTGGTGCAAAGTGGCGAGCGCGGCTCGCTGGGCGTCACCTTCGCCCTGGTCGCCGCCTCCGTATCCCTGTGGACCCTTTTCCTGCGCGACCGCTTCGACGTCGAGTACGTCGCCTCGTACTCCAGCCGGGCGATGCCTCCGCTTTTCAAGTTCACCGCCTTCTGGGGTGGGCACGCCGGCTCGCTCCTGCTCTGGGTTCTCGTCCTATCGGTGTTCTCCGCCATTGTGATCGCGCAAAACCGCAGGCAGAACCGGGCCTTGATGCCGCACGTCGTGGCCACCCTCTCCGGCATCACCACCTTTTTCCTCATCCTCCTGAATTTCACGAGCAATCCGTTCGATCTGCTGGGATTCACCCCGCCCGACGGCAATGGGTTGAACCCGCAGCTGCAGACGCCACTGATGGCGATACACCCGCCGACGCTGTATCTGGGATACGTCGGCGTGTCGGTGCCTTTCGCCTTCGCCATGGGGGCGCTTCTGTCGGGCAGGGTCGGGGACGTCTGGATTCGCACCACTCGGCGCTGGACCCTGTTCGCCTGGCTCTTTCTGGGGGTCGGGCTGCTGCTGGGCGGCTACTGGGCCTACATCGAGCTGGGTTGGGGGGGCTACTGGGCGTGGGATCCGGTCGAGAACGCGGCGCTGATGCCCTGGCTCACGGCGACGGCCTTCCTGCACTCGGTGATGATCCAGGAGAAGAAGCGCATGCTGAAGGTATGGAACATGGGGCTGATTCTCCTCACCTTCTGCCTGTCAATCTTCGGAACCTTCCTGACAAGAAGCGGTGTGATCTCCTCGGTCCATGCCTTCGCCAAGTCCGGCGTGGGCACGGTCCTCGCAGTCTTCCTGGGGATCGTGGTGACGTTCTCCGTGACGCTGCTGGTCTGGCGGCTGCCGCGCCTGCAGAGCGAGGGAAGGCTCGACTCCTTCGTGTCTCGCGAAAGCAGCTTCCTGTTCAACAACCTGCTTCTTGTCGGGATCTGCTTCGCGGTGTTCTGGGGCACCATCTTTCCGGTAATCTCGGAGGCGGTGCGCGGCGTGAAGATCACCGTCGGGCCACCTTTCTTCAACACGGTCAATCTCCCCCTGGCGCTCGCCCTGCTCGCGCTCACGGGAATATGCCCCCTGATCGCCTGGCGTCGCGCCTCGGCACACCACCTGCTGCGCATCTTCCTCTATCCCGCCGCGGGGGCCGCCCTGGTTCTGGTCGTGCTGCTCGCCGGCGGATTGCGCGATTTCGCGCCGCTGGTGGCTTTCACGCTCTGTGCCTTTGTCCTGGGGACCGTGGCGTACGAATTCATCCGGGGCTCACACGCTCGACATCTCTCCACCGGGGAGCGGCTGCCTGCGGCCTTCGCGCACCTCGTCGGCAAGAACCGCCGGCGCTACGGAGGCTACACGGTTCACGTTGGCGTCGTGCTGATTCTCATGGGCGTAGTGGGATCTTCGTTCTTCCGGCGCGAGAGCACCTTCTCGCTGCGTCTGGGAGAATCTTTCGACATGTCGCCCTACCGGCTCACCTTCAAGGACACCTCCTCCACCAGCGACGCGAACATGGATTCGTTCATCGGCGTCCTCGGGGTGGAGCGGGCAGGACATCCGGTGGCGGTCCTGCGCCCGGGACGGAACTTCTACAAGGCCTTCAATCAGCCTTCGACGGAGGTCGACATCCACTCGACCTTGCGCGAGGATCTCTACCTGATCCTCATCGACTTCGATCCGAACAGCGGCCAGGCGACCTTCAAAGCCTATCTCAATCCGCTGATCAACTGGATCTGGATCGGCTGGATGGTGATTTTCGTCGGGACGCACGTCGCCGTCTGGCCCGACGCCAGGGAGCGCGCCCTCCTTGCGCGGGCCCGCCTGGTGGAGGAGCGCACTCTTGCGTAGCATTCGACGGCTGTTTGTCGCCGTGCTGCTTGCCCTGAGCGCGGCCGGCGCCTTCGCCGATGCACCCGACGGCGGTCCGGTGGATGAGATTACCGCGCAGATCGTCTGCGATTGCGGCTGCAACAATCTCACGGTCAAGAACTGCACCTGCGGCAAGGCGGATCAGGTGCGCGCCGACGTCGGCACTCGCCTCCGCTCGGGCCAGAGCCCCGCTCAGATCCTTCAGGCGTACGTGGACGAGTACGGAGAGCAGATTCTTGCGGCTCCCACGACCGAGGGCTTCAACCTTGTCGGCTGGCTCGCCCCCTTCGCCGCAGTGCTGGCGGGCGCGGTGCTCCTTCTCGTCGTCCTGAGACGCTGGTCGCGCGTTCCCTGGCGGGAGGCCCCGCTGGTGCAGCCGTTGCCCGCCTCAGGGATCAAGGCCCCCGATCCCTCCTATCTGAAACGCGTCCAAGCCGAGATGGAGCAGTCGGAGCGCTGATGGCAATCGTGGCGTTCCTGGCACTTTCCTTGGGCCTTGGATTCTGGATTCTCCTGCCGTTCCTGCAGAAGGAGGAATTCCAGGGGGGAGAATACGCCCTGGCCTCCGAGCTGAAGGACCTTCTCGCCCTGCGCAACGTCGCCTACGACACGCTGCGAGATCTGGAGTTCGACTTCCGCATGGGGAAGATGGCCGACAAGGACTATCAGGAGCTGAAGTCGCGCTATCAGGGCGAGGCCGCCGAGATTCTGCGCCAGATTGAGATTCTCGAAGCAAGGCTCGAGCGCTCTCCCGCCGGACCGCCCGATCCTCTCCAGCCGAGGAAGGCTGCTCTTTGAGCGCTCCCTTCGTCGAGGCGAAGGGACTGGAGTTCGGCTTCGGCCTGCGTCCGGTGTTGCGCGGGGTAAGCTTGACGATGCGTCCGGGGGAGTCGATGGCGCTGTTCGGACCGAACGGCGCCGGGAAAACGACCCTCCTGCGCATCCTGGCCTCCCTGCTCAGGCCCTTGAAAGGCGAGATCGCGGTGGATGGGAATCGTCTCGCCGGTCACGAGGATCGCCGACGCTGGCGGGCACGCATCGGCTTTCTTTCCCATCACAGCATGCTGTACGAGCGTCTGACCGGACGGGAAAATCTGCTGTTCTACGCGCGCATGTACGGCGCACGCGATACGGTCGACCGTTGCGGGAGCCTGTTCGCGCAGGTGGGCCTTTCGGGACGCGAGGACGATCTGGTGGGCAGCTACTCCCGAGGGATGCAGCAGCGTCTGGCGGTGGCCCGCGCCCTGGTCAACGATCCGGACCTCCTCCTTCTGGACGAGCCCTTCTCGGGGCTCGATCCGCAGGCCGCCGCTTCGTTGTCGATCCTTTTGCGGAAACGGAGCGCAGCCGGCAAGGCGATTCTTTTCACGTCGCACGATCTGCGCTCCGGGTACGAAGCCGCCGAGCGCGTCGCGATTCTCTCCGGCGGCGTGCTCGCCTACCAGTCGGCGCGCCACGAGGCGGGCTTCGAGACGCTCGAGGCGGCCTACGCCACGCACGCCCGCCGGGGCGCTTGAGGTCCTGCAGCTTGGAGAGCCGCTGGCCGGCGCTGACCATCTGCATGAAGGACCTCCGGCAGGAGGTCCGCACGCGAGAGAGCTTTACGGCCGCCTTTTTCTTCGCTCTGCTCGTCCAGGTGATTTTCAATTTCGCCTTCGACTTCCAGCGCCTCGGCCTCGGCTTCCAGGACGTCGGAGCCGGCGCCCTGTGGATCACGCTCACCTTCTCGGCGGTCCTGAGCCTGCAGAACTCGTTTCTGATTGAGCGAGAGAGAAGCTGCCTGACCGCCCTGGCGCTCTGCCCCTGCGATCCCAGCTCGGTCTTCCTGGGAAAGTTCCTGGCCAATTTTCTCTTCGTGCTCATCGTGCAGGTCTTCATCCTGCCGATTTCGGCGGTGTTCTTCGGCTATGATCTGTCCGGCGCCTGGCTGCCGTTGTCTTCCGTGATTGCCGTGAACGCCGCCGGATTCTCAGCCCTGGGGACCTTGTTCGCCGCCGTGTCGGTGCGCACGAGGCGCAGCGAGCTCATGCTGCCTCTGCTTCTCCTTCCGGCCGCGACGCCGGTGATCATCTGGGGAGTCAAGGCCACGCGGCTCTGCCTGGTCGGGCGCTCCTTCGCCGCCTATGGGCCGCTGCTGGGATTGTCCGCCTGCTTCGCGGCCGCCTTCCTGGCGGCCGGCGTCCTGGTCTTCGATCACGTCCTGGAGGAATGAGACGTCATGGAGCGCCTCGAAAAGACCGTCCACGCCATCGAGCGGATCCTGTTCTTTCCGGTGTTTCTCCTGATGATCGCCTGCTTGTACGGGGTCTTCCGGGTAGTGCCGAACGAAGTGACGATGGGAGTGGTGCAGCGCATCTTTTATTTCCACGTCCCCTCCGCCTGGGTGGCGTTCCTTGGGTTCTTCATCGTCTTCGTCGCCAGCATCCTCTATCTCGCCACGCGCAACCGCACCTGGGACACGCTGGCCCACGCCGCGGCGGAGCTCGGAGTCCTGTTCTGCGCCATCGTGCTTTTCACCGGGCCGATCTGGGCGCGCCCCGCCTGGGGCACCTGGTGGACCTGGGAGGCGCGGCTCACCACCACCCTTGTCCTCGAGCTGGTCTTCGTCGCCTATCTGATCCTGCGCTCGCAAGCCGAGACGCCCGAGCAGGGCGCTCGGCTGTGCGCCGTCACCGGAATCGTCGGTTTCCTTGACGTGCCGCTGATCTACTTCTCGGTGAAGATCTGGCGGGGACACCATCCCATCGTGTTCAAGGCGGGCGGCGGCGAGGGGCTGGAGCCGGTCATGCTTAAGGTGTTCCTGCTGTGCATGCTCACCATGACGCTGTTCTTCACCCTGCTTGTCTGTCTGCGATTCCGACTCGGCCTGCTGCAGGAGGCCCTGGCCGAGGCGAGGGAGCGGGAAGGCCTCCCGGGAGCCTGAGATGAAGAACCTGAACTACCTGTTCTGGGCCTACACGATTATCTGGGTCGCGCTGGCCGCCTACATCCTGACCCTGTCGGTCCGACTGCGCGCCGTCTCCTCGCAGCTGCGACGCCTCAAAGACAGGCTCCCTGAGCGCTGAGACCGCGAGGGAGGACCTCATGAAGTCGGTGGCCGTGTTCGGCAGCTCCGAGCCACGGGAAGGAGAGGCCCTCTACGAGCAGGCGCGGCGGTGCGGATGGCTGCTGGCGCGCGCCGGATTGCGCGTCGTCAACGGCGGCTACGGCGGCGTGATGGAAGCGGCGAGCCGCGGCGCCCGTGAAGGCGGGGGGACCTCGGTCGGCGTGACCACCGCGGCCTTCGCGCGCGGACCGGCGAACTCGTACCTCTCGGAAGCGCTCGACGAGCCGGACCTGTTCCTGCGCACCCGCCGTTTGATAGAGCTTTCCGACGCCTATATAATCCTGTCCGGCAAATCCGGAACTCTCGCGGAGCTCTCGTTTCTCTGGGCGCTGAACCGAAGCGGGCTTCTTCCCCGTACGCGGATCGTCCTGCTGGGGGACTTCTGGGACCGCTTCCTGGATTCGCTCAAAAGCCACCAGATGCTCGAAGCGCAACAACTGGACATCACCACGACGGCCCTCACGCCGGAGCAGGCGGTCGAGCAGGTCGCCGCGTTCCTGCGATGAGCGAGCCCTCCGCCGCCTCATCCGCCACCGAATCCTCCCCGCCCAAGGGGATCCTGCGGGACTATCTCGAGACCATCGTCACCTGCGTCATCTTCGTGCTGTTCGCCCGCACCTTCGTCTTCCAGCAGTCGAAGATCCCGACCGGCTCCATGATCCCGACGCTCCTGATCGGCGACTACATCATGGTCAACAAGCACGTCTATGCTCCCACCAGCTTCTCCTGGGAGCGCAAGCTGCTACCGATCCGCGACGTCCGCCGCGGCGACATCATCGTCTTCAAATATCCCGAGGAGCCTGAGAAGGACTACATCAAGCGGGTCATCGGCATTCCGGGCGACGTGGTCGAGATCCGCCATCGCCAGCTCTTCCTCAACGGTGTCCTGCAGAAAGAGCCCTACGTCCAGCACATCTACCCGCAATCCACCAACATCGACGCCGATGACTACGCGCCCACCAAGATCCCACCCGACAGCTTCTTCGCGATGGGGGACAACCGCGACAACAGCCGCGACTCGCGCGCCTGGGGGTTCGTCCCGCGCGACTACATCAAGGGACGCGCCTTCGTGATCTTCTGGTCCTACGAGGAAGAGCGCGACGCCTACCTGAAGACCGGGCTGGTGGATCGGGTGCTGGCGATCTGGTCGAAGATCACCCACCTGTTCACGCGCACCCGCTGGGCCCGCTCCTTCGATCTGATTCGCTGAAGCCACCCGCCGGCGTTTCGTACCCATGTGGCTACGCAAGCGAGACACAACGCCACAAGCCGGGACCGACAGCATCGCGCTGTCGCTCTGATGGACGGCGGCCGAAGGTAACGGGATTTCGGATGCGCGACATCTAATCGAGCCGCGGCAGGTCCTCCGCCGGCGGCGCGCTCCGGGCGAGGCGCCGTCGCCACGCGGACCGCTTCTCCGGAAAATCGATGCGAAAATGCGCGCCGCGGCTTTCCTCCCGCTCGCGCGCCGAGGCCACCACCAGCTCTCCGACCAGCAGCAGGTTACGGGCCTCCACTCCGGCGCGCCGGAGGGGGACCGACGCGAGTCGCACCGAGCCCTCGCGCAACCGGGCGAGGGCCGCCTCGAGATCGGCGCCCCGGCGCCGCACGCCGGCGTTGCCGCTCATGAGATCGGCAACCGACTCCCGCCGGCTCTCAGCCTCCTCGACGGGAATGGATCGAGGTGTCGCCAGCTTCGCCGCTGCCCGAGGAGCCGGGGCCGCGGCCTCCTGCAGCATCGCCTCCGCCGCGCGCGCGCCGAAGACGACCCCTTCCAGCAGCGAGTTGCTCGCCAGGCGGTTGGCGCCGTGCACGCCGGTGCAGGCCACCTCCCCGGCGGCGTACAGCCCCGCCACGCTGGTCCGGCCGTCCAGATCGGTCTGCAATCCTCCCATCATGTAGTGCGCCGCGGGACGCACGGGGACACGGTCGCGCGCCAGATCGAAGCCGAAGGCGAGGCAGGTCCGGGTAATGCTCGGAAAGCGCTCCTCCACGAACCGCGGGTCGCGGCCGGTGAGATCGAGATAGACGCACTCCTCGCCGCTTCGCGCCATCTCCTCGACGATGCCGCGCGCCACCACGTCGCGTGGCGCCAGCTCGGCGTCGGGATGATAAAGCCGCATGAAGCGCTCCCCTGCGCCGTTGCGCAGCACGGCTCCTTCCCCGCGCAGCGCCTCCGACAGGAGGAAGCGCGGAGCCCCCGGCGCGATCAGGACCGTTGGATGGAATTGCACGAACTCGAGGTCGCAGACGACGGCGCCGGCCCGATAGCCCATGGCCACCCCATCCCCGGTGGCCTGCGGCGGGTTGGTGGTGTCGCGGTACAGGCGCCCCGCACCCCCCGTGGCCAGAAGGACGCAGCCGGCGAGCGCCGCGTAGACGTCGCCGCTGGTCTCGTCCTGCAGGAGGATTCCGGCGCAGCGCCCGTCCTGCAGGACCAGATCGACGCTGAAGGTGGAGGCGCGAACCGTCAGCGCCTGCAGGCCGCGCGCGCGCGCGAGCAGGGAACGGACGATCTCCGCCCCCGTGGAATCGCCTCCCGCATGGATCACGCGCCGGCGGCTGTGGGCCGCCTCGCGGGCCAGCGCCAGCTTCTCGTGGTCGCGATCGAAGCGGGTCCCCCAGCCGATCAACTCGCGGATGCGCGGCGGTCCCTCCTCCACCATGACCCGGACCGCCTGCTCGTCGCACAGCCCGTCGCCGGCGCGCAGAGTGTCCTCGTAGTGCAGCTCCGCCCGGTCGTCCTCCGCCCAGGCCGCGGCGATGCCGCCCTGGGCATAGCCGGTGTTGCTCTGCGTCGGATCGTCCTTGGTCACCAGGAGCGTCTTCCTGCCGGCACCCGCCAGCTCTACGGCGGCCCGCAGCCCGGCGATTCCGCTCCCTACGATCACGGCCTCGAATTCCTCGTGCCGATTCATCCTGGTCCTTTCGAGCGCTCGCAGGTCGTCTCGTTCGCTCCGGATTCTACCATGACGAAACTGTTAGAACTTACTGTGTCCTCATCACTTATCAGAACCGGGCCGTCGCCGCGGAACGGTTGACACCCCCTGGAGGCGACACTATACTTCCCGGGTAGTGAACGACCAGCCCCCTTTCCTGCCGCGGCGGTCGCGTTCCATCCCGAGGACCTGCGATCGATGGAAACGGTGAAGAAGTCGGGCACTCTCTCCGAGATCTCCTGCCCGCGGCTGCTCGCCCGCCTGCACCGCAATCGATTCGACGGAACCCTGCGCCTGTCCCGCGGGGCGCTACTCAAGCTTCTCTATTTCCAGGGCGGTGAGATCGCCATGGCATCCTCCAACGACCAGGCGGACCATCTCGCGCCGATCCTGATCCGTGCCGGAAAGTTGAAGCCGGAGCAAATGGACCTGGCGCGCAAATCGACGCGGCCGGGCGTCTCGCTGGCCCGCGTCCTGGTCCAGATGGGCTTCCTGACCAGCGGCGAGCTGTTCGCCGGCGCGCGCCAGCAGCTGCGGCAGATCGTCGGCAGCGTGCTGCCGCTCACCGATGCCGGCTACGAAACCCAGGAGGGCTTCTTCCCGCGCGAGATCACCTCGCTGAACGTCGACACTCGCGAGCTGCTGCTCGATCTGATCCGAGATTTGACGGATCGGAGCTTCGTGCTGCTCGAGGTGGGAGCCCCGGACACCGTCTATGTCCCTGCGACGGGCGGGAACGGCGCCGACACCGCGCCCCTGCCGCGGCGATGGAAGGAGCTGATCGATCACTTCCCGCATCCCATGGCGATCCGGGATTTCGGACAGGCGGCGGGACTGGACGATTTCTCCGCCAGCAAGATTGTCTACGGCTTGTCGTTGCTGGGACGGCTGACCCCCGAGCACCCTCCGGTGGAAGAGACGCCGGAAGCGGCAGCCGTTGCGGTTTCGGAGGACGCCGAGGCGATGCTGTCCGCCGCAAGGCCGTCTCCGGAGCCGTACCCGTCCGAAGCTTCTTCCGGGGCCGAGCCAATCCGCGTCGTCTCGATACGCGATGACCCCGAAGACGCTGAAGCGCCGATGAGTGATGTCGTGGCTCCCCCTGAGCCGTCCAGGAGGGATCCTTTGCCGCCGCCGCTGACTTCACACCCGGCCGCATCCTCGATTCGCGACATGCCTGCCGAAAGCGCGTTCTCCATGTCCGCTTCTTCGGCTCAGGACGAGCAGGGCGCTGCTTCGGCGAGCTCTGCGGAAGAGGAAACGGCCCCGGAGGCTCCACACCCGGCAGCGGCAAGCTTCCCCCTCGAGCCGATCGGCGAAGAGGTGCCCATCCTGCGGACCGCGCACCTGCCGCGCAGCGAGCCTTCCCGGCCCTGGACCGTTCTGTCGATCCTGAGCGGCGTCGTCCTACTGGCGCTGATTTCCTACTGGTTCGTGTTCCTCCGCGCTCCCGCCCGCGCCTCCGATACCGCGGGTGTGAGCGAAACGGCGCCGCCGAGCGAGACCGCCGCTCCCGAGGCGAGCCCGGAGGATGTCTCCTCGGCGCCCTCCGGGACTCCGCAGGAAGCCACGGCCCAGGCACAGACTCCACCTTCGGGCGCCACCGATGCGGCGCCCTCCGCCGAGACCTCTGAGCCGGGTGCCGGCACGCCCGAAAGCGCTCCCGTCGAGACTTCCCCCGCCACGCCCGTCGAAACGACCGCGCCTCACCCAGCCTCTTCGGCGGCTTCGCCACCCGTGCCGGCGGCGTCTCCTGCATCCTCACCCGGCGTCGAGGCGCCGCGCGCCGGTGCCGTGACATCCGCTGCCTGGGCCAAGGCCCGGGCACAGCTGGATGCCGGCGAGCATGCGGCGGCGGCGCGCTCCTTCTCGCAGGCGCTCCGCCCCCACGCCGAATCATTCACCCTGCAGATTGCCATCGCCTGCCAGGAGGAGTCGCTGCGCAAGGCGGCACGCGGCACGCACCCCGACGATCCGTTCTTCGTGACTCCGTTTCTGCTGCAGGGACGGTCGTGTTTCCGCCTCTGCTTCGGCTTCTACCCCTCCATCGACCAGGCCGAGCGCGCCGCGGCAGCCATTCCCCCGGTCCTGGCGGAAGGCGGCATCCATCCCGTGGTCATCGCGCTGCGCCGGATCACCGCGACGGAGGGCAATTGACGCCGCCCGCCGCGCCACAGGGCGGACCGGGGTGCGCGCGAAATCTGTTGCTTTCCGCCTGCCTCCTCCTGTTTCCCGCCGCGGCATGGGCCGACATCCTGCACCTCAAAGATGGACGCAGCCTGAAGGTCGAGTCCTGGGAAATCCGCGGCGACAACCTGATCTTCGAGATCGCCGGCGGCAGCGTGACCGTCCCGAAGTCGCTCCTGGAGCGCGTCGAGAAGACCGTGGAGGCAACCCCCGCTCCGGCTTCGAGCGCCGCCAAGAGCTCGAGCCCCGCGCCGGCCACGCCGGCCTCCCCGGCGCCCGTGCCGCCCCCGTCGCCACGCGCGGCGACTCCGCCCATCCCGCCGGCGCGCACGCACGGCAACGCCAGACCCCCTGCCGCACCCAAGGTGGAGACGCTCGATGAGGACGACCTGGAGGAGATGTCGCCCGCCGATCTGGAGAAGCTCGCCGAAAAGCTGAAGCGCGCCGCCGGCTCCACCTCCGCCGATCGCGAGCAGGCTTCCCGCCAGGCGGCGCTGGTCCTGACGCTCCTGGGACGCGAGGCGGCCGATCGTAACGACCTGGCGACGGCGCAGGGACGGTTCGGCGAAGCCCTGACCTACGATTCGCGCTGCCTGCCGGCGCTCATCGGGCTGTCGGCCGCCTACTTGCGAGCGGGCAAGGACCAGTACGCCCGGGCCCAGATCGAGGAAGGCCTGGTGGCCTTTCCCAGGGACCCGTCGCTGCACTACCTGCTCGGCGAGGTCCACTACGAGCAGGAAAGCCTGCGCGAGGCGATCGAGGAATGGGAGCTCTCCCTGTCGCTGCTCGACGATCCGCGCGTCGCGGCCCGGCTGGAGAAGGCGCGCCGCGAGTTCTCCGTCGGCGGCGAGTACGCACGCAAGGAATCGCCCCATTTCACGTTCCGCTACGACGGATCCGGTCCGGTGTCCGAGGGGCTGGCTTCCTCCTTGCGCGACGCCCTCGAGGAGGATTATTCCGATCTCTCGAGCCGCTATCAGTTCGCCCCCTCCGCGCCCGTGGTCGCCATCTTCTATCCGTCCCGGCAGTTCCACGAAGTGACGCTGGAGCCGGCGAACGTCGCGGGACTGTTCGACGGCAAGATCCGCATTCCCCTCGGCGGCGTGAAGAGCCTGTCCCCGCCGCTGCGGGCCGTGTTGGTTCACGAGCTGACGCACGCCTTCGTGGCGGGCAAGAGCGGCGGCAATGCCCCTCGCTGGCTGCAGGAGGGACTGGCCCAGATCAGCGAAGGAAAGGCGATCTCCGCCGGCGAGGAGCGCACCCTGGCGCGCGACCTGGCGGCGACCCAGGGGAAATCCTGGTACGACAACTTCAGCTATCCGTCGGCGCTCTCCTTCACCCGCTACCTCGTCGACCGCTATCCTTTCGAGGTGATCCTCGAGACGTTGGATCGGATGAAGCAGGGAGAGCCGGACGAGGAGGCGCTGGCCGCAGCGACCCGCGAGAGCTTCGCCACCCTGCAGCAGGGATGGATGGATCGCCTGGTCCAGCAGTTCGCGGAGAGCCACTGAGGTGGCCGGCGGCAAGCTCGCGGAGCAGAGCCTGGTCCTGGCGCTCGGGCGGATCCTGCGCCTCGGGCGCTCCGGCGCCCTGAAGATCTCGCGTGGATCGACCGTGAGGCAGCTGTTCATCGACAAGGGACGGACGATCCGCTACGCCGCCTCGAACCTCATGGCGGAGAGCCTCAGCGAGCACCTCAAGCAGAAAGGGCGCTTCAATCCCGACCAGATGCGCCGCGCCACCGCCGCCAAGCAGTCCAGCGAGCTGCTGGGGTCCGCCCTGGTGCGCCTCGGGTTCCTGAGCGCGGACGAGCACAAGGCGATGGTGCGGGAGATGATCCAGAGAGTCCTCCTGTCTGCCTCGCGCTGGGAAGACGCCGCCTACGAGTACCAGGAAGGGGAGCTTCCTTTCTCCGACCCCGACGACGCCGGCGTCAGCCTCGGGATCGCCATCCTCGACCTGGCGCGGCAGGCGACCGACTTGAATCGTCTCAAGTCCGCCCTGGGGGAGGGCGACTCGCGCGTCCGGCTGAACACCGCTCCCCCGCTGCCGCTAGATCAGGTTCCGCTGTCGCCCGCCGAGGGGTTCCTCGTGTCGCGCGCCGATGGAACCCTGACGGTGCGCGAGATCGCGCTCATGAGTCCCCTCGGAAGCGAGGAGACGGAACGGGCGCTGTGCGCCTTGATCCTCTCGGGACTGCTCAGCCTGGACGGCGCCGAAAGCGAGCCCGGCGTGCCCGGTCCGACCCGCCCGGTCGCCGCCGATGCTCCGGTGCGCGTGCGACCTGCCCAGCGTCCGTCACCCGCCAAAGCCACGCGACCCGCGGGGCCGGTGGAGGAGGTACTGGAGCGTTTCGCCGCACTGACGGGGCAGAATCTCTATCAGATCCTCGGGATACAATCCGGAGCCTCCGAATCCGAGATCCGGCACGCCTATTATTCTCTGGCGAAGCGCCTGCACCCCGACAAGTTCGCGGAAGAGGAGACCAAGCATCGGGCCGAGAAGCTGTTCGCCGCCATCACCGAGGCCTACGCAACGCTGTCCAAGCCCGAGAGCCGCCAGGAATACGACCAGGTCCTGCAGCCCGTGGCCGTCAAGACAGGTCCCGAGACTTCCTCGAGCGATCTGGCGCGCCAGAACTTCCTGCACGGCAAGGCGCACCTGGAGCGCAGCGAGATGAGCCGGGCCTTGTCGTGCTTCGCGCATGCGGTCGAGCAAGACCCCGCGCGCGAGGAGTACCGCCGCTACCTGGCCATCACGCAGAGTCGCAATCCGCGGCTGCGCCGGGAAGCGGAACAGAACTTCATCAAGGCCATCGAGCTGAACCCCACC
This sequence comes from Candidatus Polarisedimenticolia bacterium, assembly GCA_035764505.1. Taxonomy (NCBI): domain Bacteria; kingdom Pseudomonadati; phylum Acidobacteriota; class Candidatus Polarisedimenticolia; species Candidatus Polarisedimenticolia bacterium. The sequence goes on along the minus strand of DASTZC010000281.1, from coordinate 4,486 downwards.
TGCGCCGAGAATTACGCCCTGCTCGGCCTGCTCTACCGCAAGCTGGGCCAGACCGCGCGAGGCGACGAGTTCCTGCAGAAAGCGCTGGGCTGGGATCCCTCCAACGAGACCGCTCTCCAGGCGCTGCACCCCGAATCCAAGAAGGGGATCCTGAAGGGGATCTTCGGCGGCTGACCTCCTGTTCCGGTTTGACTTCCCCTCGACGACGCCTAGATTCCATCCAGGCCCGGCGCTCCGGCCCCGGGGTCCGTGCGCCCGTGATTACGAAGTCGTAACGGAGGTGGGATGGCCCTCATCCGCTGCCCCTACTGCCGCAGCACCCAGGAGCTTCCGACCTCCCGGAGTGCGGCAACCTGCGCCTCCTGCGGGCGCGAGTTTCCGCTGCTCGCCGGCACGACCGATGCGACGCAGCGCATCGACTCCCCGCGCGGCGCGGCTCTCCCGGAGCCGGCTCCTCTTCCGGCGGCCCCGGCCACTCTGGGGCCTTACGAGATCCGCGGCCTGATCGGCGCCGGCGGAATGGGCATCGTCTATCAAGGCTGGGACGTTCGGCTGAACCGCGCCGTGGCGGTGAAGACCCTCAAGCCGGAGCTGGCCAAGGAGCCGGGGTTCTGCGAGCGCTTCCTGCGCGAGGCGCGGGCGGTCGCCGCCCTCTCGCATCCCAATGTGACGCAGATCTACGACATCGGTGAAGCCGAAGGGCGCCCTTTCTTCGCGATGGAGTATCTCGAAGGGCGGCCGCTGGACGCCCTCCTCAAGGAAGAAGGGAAGCTCGCCCCGGCGCGGGCGTCCGATCTCATCCGCCAGGCGGCGGTCGGCCTGAAAGCGGCCGCGGCCCGCGGCATCATTCATCGTGACATCAAGCCGAGCAACCTGGTGGTGACGCGCGAGGGGGTCGTCAAGGTTACCGACTTCGGCCTGGCCAAGATGGTCGTGGCCGACTCCGGGCTGACGCTGACCGGAGAGGTCCTCGGATCGCCGAACTACCTGGCCCCCGAGCAGGCTTCCGGCGCTCCCGCCGATTTGCGCTCCGACATCTACTCGCTGGGGGCCACGCTGTACGAGCTGGTCACCGGGCGTCCCCCCTTCGACGGCCCCACTCCCGTGTCGATCATCCTGAAGCATGTGCGCGAGCCGCTCCGCTCGCCGCGGCAGTTCAGTCCCGATCTCCCCGTTCCTCTGGTCACGCTGACCCAAAGGATGCTGGCCAAGCGCCCGGAAGATCGGCCGAAGGACTACGATACGCTGATCCGCGAGCTCGACCGGCTGCTCGCGCCCATCGGCCTCCCGACGCCCCCGGCGCGCCCGGCCAGGCCCGAGGCGGCGATGCCACCCGGGGCCGGCTCCTGGTCGGGGGTCTGGATTCTTCTGCCGATCGTCGCTCTTGGGGTGATCGCCCTGTGGGGTTTCCTGCGGCAATCGCACGGCGAGACGCGTTTGGCACCCGACGCGCCGCCGCTGGAAGCCTCCATCCTGAAGGCCACGTCTGGCGCGGCTTCCCCCCTCCCGCGGGAGGAAGCCGAGACCGGCGGCAGCGGCACGAAGATCCTTTCCACCAGCGCCGAGGTCTACTCACCCCAAGGACAGAGCCACCCGCGCGCCATCGAGATGGCGCCACGCCTCGAGCGGCTGCGCGAGATTGCGCGCGCCAACCTGCAATTCGTGGAGAACAGCCACGAAATCACGCTCGACGGCAGGCTGAAGGTGAAGGGCTCGGTCTACAACGCCGGGATGGGGCCGGCTGCCGACATCAAGGTCAGGATCACGCTCACCGATGCTTCGGGTGAGGTCGTCGCCACTTCCGAGGCGCCGCTCTCTCCTCCTTTCCTCTCCTCCCAGCAGGCCGGCACCTATGAGGCGCTCTTTCCCGATCCCCGCCGCAACATCAACATCAAGGCCGAGCTGAGCTGGAGCTCCTGATCGCAGCGCTGCAGCGGCGTGTCGCTAGCGCTCGGAAGCCGAGGCGGTGGCTGCCAGCCGCGCCGCATGCGGCACGTAATGCAGCCCCGAGAACAGCGTGCACCCCAGGGTCAGCAGGATCATGCCGGGCACGACCACCTCGGAGCGCACCCCGAGGGTGTTGTAGAGCAGGATGACCGACACGGTGGCGACCTGTACCGCCGTGGTGATCTTGCCGTACACCGTCGGCGGGAAGCGAGTGAGCCCGGTGGCGAGATGGATGCCGAGCGCGATCAGAACGATCAGGACGTCCCGGCTGATCGTCAGGATCGTCAGGAGTATCGGGAAGCGGTTCTGCAGGGTGAACTCGGGAAAGCTGGCCGGATGGTCGGGAAGCGACAGAACCACCAGGGCGGCCGTGATCAGGAGCTTGTCGGCCAGCGGATCCAGGAAGGCCCCCAGCGCGCTCCGCCCGAAGCGCCGGGCCACGAAGCCGTCCAGCGCGTCGCTGATGCCCGCCGCGGCGAAGACCCCGAAGGCCCAGCCCGGCTGGTTGGACACCACCAGGATGATGAAGGCGGGGACCAGAATCATCCGGCCGATGGTGACGACGTTCGCAGCGGTGAATCCCAAGGGACCTCCGGACGCTGAGGCCTACTCGGGAAGCGGGCCTTCGTCCGACGCGCCCCCTTCCGGTGCCGGCGCGTCCCGCGGACCTTCCTTGGGCCGCCCGGAGGCGGGATCGAACTTGATGAAGTTTCCGAACGTTTTGCTGCTGCTCACCGTGGCGATGGCGTGCTTGAAGATCATCTGCTCCCCCTGGGAGCTCTCCAGGATTACGGTGAACTTGTCGAAGCTCTTGATGCGCCCGGTGATCTTCCTGCCGCTGTTGAGAAACACCAGGACGCGCGATTTCTCCTTGCGGGCCTGATTGAAAAAGTCGTTCTGGATGTTCAGCGAGTCTTCTCGGTCCATGGAATCTCCTTCCCGCCCGACCGGGCGCCCTAACCCCGGCTCGTATCTCCGATGCGCTCGGCCACGTAATCGCCGATGCGCTGCGCCGCCGCGGAGGCCGGGCCCTCCAGGTCGAACCAGCGCACGTCCTGCTCCTTGCGGAACCAGGTCATCTGGCGCTTGGCGTACTGCAGGGTCGCCCGAACCATCGCCTCACGGGCCGCCGGCAGGTCGCACTCCCCGCGCAGGTGCGCCGCCAGCTCGCGGTAGCCGAGCGCCTTCAGGGCGTTTCCCGGCGCACCGGGTCGAGCCAGCAGACGGCGCGTCTCCTCCAGCATTCCCGCCCCGAGAAACCCTTCCGCCCGCTCCCGGATCCGGCTCGCCAGATCCTCGCGCCCGCGCCGCAGCCCGATCTTGACGCTGGGGAATCGATCGGGGCCCAGCCATTCGCCGCGCGGCTTGCCGACGACATCCGTGACGCCCGAGGCCGCCAGCTCCAGCGCGCGCGCCACCCTCTGGCGGTCGGTCGGGGCGATGCGGCGTGCTGAAGCCGGGTCCTGCCGCTGCAGCAGCCGGTGCAGCGCCTCCGTCCCCTCGGCCTCCTCCAGTTCCCGCAGCCGCCGCCGCACCACCGCGTCGCGGCGCGGCAGCTCCGACACCCCCTTCAGGATCCCTCGCAGGTAAAGGCCGCTCCCGCCCACCAGGATCGGCAGCACTCCGGCGGCGCGCATCTCCTCCAGAGCGGCATCCGCGGCGCGCACGAAATCTCCGACCGAGTAATCTTCTCCCGGCTCGGCCAGATCCAGCCCGCGGTGCGGGATCTCCCGGCGGACCTCCGCGGGCGGCTTCGACGTGCCGATGTCCAGCCCGCGATAGACCGCCATCGAATCGACGCTGAGAATCCAGCCCCCGAGACGGCGTGCGAGCGCCGTCGCGATCTCGCTCTTCCCGGAAGCGGTGGGACCCATGACAACGACGGCGATCGGCCGCTCCGGCGGCGCGCCGGAGCTCAACCCAGATCGCCTTTCTTCCGCTGGGCGTCGCGGAACTGGTTCACCGCTTCTTTCAGGTGGTCGGCACAGTAGATGTGCCCCTGCTGCACCGGCTTGCCGCACCGCGGACAGCGCTTTCCGGCCATCTTGCTACTGACCCGCGTAAACATCGAAACGGCGAAGCTGGACGCCAGCAGGAGGACTCCGGCGCCGAGCAGGAAGCGCACCTGGGAGCCGCGTCCCTCACCGAGGACCATCTCGGAGATGACCATCCACAGCACCGCGCCCACCAGAACGAGAATACCGGAAGTACGCAGCAGCGTGACCACGCGTCAGGCCTTCGCAGGCGAGGCCATGGGGGCCTCCGGGCCGGTGATGGGCTGCAGACCGAGCTCGCGCAGTCCCTGGACCGCCCGGCCCTCGTGCTGCGGGCCCAAGGTGCGGCGGATCGCCAGCAGCTCCGCATACAGGATCTCGTTAAGCCCGTCCACCAGTCCCTCTTCGGAACCCTCCCGCAGGCTGCGGGCCGCCTTGGCGATCAATCGATCGTCCAGCGTGCCGTCGCGCCCAAGCTTCTGCCCGCCGAGCAGCTCGGGACGCTGCTCGATCTGCTCCAGCAGGTAGCGCGACAGGATCGCCTC
>DASTZC010000280.1 GCA_035764505.1 Candidatus Polarisedimenticolia bacterium | reverse complement strand
GGCTCGCCAGCGCCTTCGCGAAGGCCAAATCGTGATTGGCGACACCCACCCAGTCTTCGGTGTTGCAGGAGGCCGCACTGGGAAGCAACAAGGTCAGCAGTAGAATATGCAGGAATGACCATTTCATCCCGCCGAAGTCTTGCACATTTCGCGGACCGCTCACTTGTCTCCACCGAGATGTTGACGGGTGACCCATTCGAAGCTATTGACGATGAGCTCCAGCGAATGCGTTGCAAAATTGCCAGGCCCGGTCTTGAAATATGTCTCCCCCGTGTGCAAATCACCATGGGTAGGACTGCTTCGCTGAACCGTAAAGTGAGTCGAGTTATCACCCTCCGGTCCTCCATCGCTCCGAAAATCGTCCCCCCAATGTCCACCCCGAGAAGGTTTGAACCCTGCTCTCAATAGGGCTTTCTCGGCGTCCTGTACGCTCCCGCCGAATGTGAAGTCGGCGTGCGCATCTTGGTGCCAACCTGGCGCAGAAAAGGCGAAAGTAAACCCTGCAAGGTCCCCAGTTTTTTGTGTGAAGGTGGTCGCAGCGCTGTTTTTCTGCCAAACGCCAGTCTGGGCGGTAGAACTTCCTTGTTTAGTGAATTGCACACCATCCTTGGTCACTTGCGCCGTATATCTGTTCCCTTGATTGTCGACCAGCTTTCCGTTTTCGCTGTGTATTGTTGTAGCCGTGAATGTTCCATTCTTGTCCGTTGTCCCTGCATGCCCATTTTGGCATGTACGAGTGTCCTTCCCATCGCACTTCAAGTAGAAATCTCTCCCGTCGGGATCAACAAACATTAGAGGGTTGTTGGCTGCATATAATCCGCTGGCCGTAGGTGTAGGTCGTCCCGTCCGGCATGAAGACCTTCCAGGACTGTACCGGTTGAGGATTGGTCAAGGAAGCCAGGAAAGCCGGATCTCCGATGGCGCGCACCTTCATGTAGGTTGTGTCGTTCGTGAAGTGATCCTCAGGAAGAGAGTGCATTCCATCGTAATCGCCGCCGCTGCTGTCGACCACGATGTGGCGGCCCCCATCAGGGGTGACGATGTAGAGATCGAAGGTGGGGCCTGGGGTTATGGAGCCATCATCGTTATGGTGCGTCGCCAGAACGATTCTCCCGAGGCTCAACGTGAATCCGGTGCCGGCAGGCGACTCTCCGATCAGGCGATGGTTTCGAGTATTCACATCGGCCCAGATCTTGGAGTTGTAGTGCAGCGAGAGTTGATACGAGAAATCGCTCGTCACCTGATATCGCGGCCCGATGGGAATCGATAGATTGAGGTTCCCGTTCAGAATATCGACGTTTTCCCCGAAATAGCCGCCGTCGAACAGATGGTTCGAGGAGAATCCGACCTGCTCGGTTTCATTCTGGGCAAGCGCGGGACTCGTGGCGAGAAGGCTCACTGCCAGCCAAAGGCTCAATGCTGAAAGCAACGGACCGAAACACCGGATCCCAGGCATGCGCATGGCGGTGCCCTGCAGTTTTTGGGTGTGGTTTGAGCTTTGTTGACCGGAGTTCTACGCCGAAAGATCCCGTCGGTCAACGAAAATCATTCAGCAGAATTTGAAAGTTCCGGTCAGTCCTAGACTGAGATGGGGAAGCAGCATGACGTTGCGTTCAGCAGTGGCTGTTTCTTGCTGATGCGGCATATATAGACGAGATTTCGCATCGAGATCAACGAAACTTCTCGGCCGGGGAAACCGGGAGGAGGAATCAGTCGATAGGGGAGAGCGTCAGGAGTTGACGGCTTTCTTGAAGGAGCATCCTTCGGCGTCGCAGAAGTGGGTGACGCCTTCGCGCTTCGTGATCTTCTCCAGCAGGTAGGGCTTGCCACAGCTGGGGCACTTTTCCTGCAGCGGCCGGTACCAGGTGACGAAGTCGCAGTCGGGATAGCGATTGCAGCCGAAGAAGGTCTTGCCGCGGCGCGACTTGCGCTCCACGATCTTGCCGCCGCAGCCGGGCTTGGGGCACTCGACGCCGACTTCCTTCAGCTTGATGTAGCGGCAGGTGGGATAGTCGCTGCAGGCGGTGAACTCGCCGAAGCGGCCGTCCTTGATGACCAGGTTCTTGCCGCAGTTGGGACAGGTCTCGTCCAGGATGCGGTCGGGCTTGCGGGTGATGTTCCCTTCCTTGTCGACCTGGATCTTCTTGGTGTTGCGGCAGGTGGGGTAGTTGCTGCAGGCGATGAACGGCCCGAAACGTCCCTTGCGCAGGACCATGGCGCCGCCGCACTTCTCGCAGGTCTCCTTGATCTCCGGCACTTCGACCGCCTCGGCCCCCTTCTCGCCGCTGGCGCCGCCGGCCAGCTCCTGCGTGTTCTTGCACTCCGGATAGCCCGAGCAGGCCAAAAAGCGCCCGTAGCGGCCCCACTTGATCACCATCGGCTTGCCGCACTTGCCGCAGGTCTCGTCGGTGGGCGTCTCCTCGCGCTTGACGTTGCGCATGTTCTTGGAGGCGCGCTTCAGATCCTTCGCGAACTTGCCGTTGAAATCGTCCAGCGCGTCGGTCCACTTGAGCTTGCCTTCCTCGATCTCGTCGAGCTCCTCCTCCATGCGGGCGGTGTACTTGACGTCGATCAGATCGCCGAAGTGCTCCACCAGAAGTTCGGTGACCAGGATCCCCAGCTCGGTGGGAGTGAACTTCCCCTCCTCCTTCAGGGCGTACTCGCGGCTCTGCAGCGTGGCCAGGATAGTGGCGTAGGTGCTGGGGCGGCCGATGCCGTCCTCCTCCAGCTCCTTCACCAGCGAGGCCTCGGTAAATCGCGGCGGCGGCTGGGTGAAGTGCTGCTTCGGGTCGAGCTGCTGCAGCTTCACCTCCTGCCCCTTCTCCAGCGGCGGGAGCGAGCGGTCGTCGTCCGATTCGGGGGAGCCGATGGGGGAGACCCTCTCCTCCGGATTCCGTCCCTCGAGCGACTCGTGGTAGACGGCGAAATATCCGGGGAAGCGCAGGATCTGGCCGTTGGCGCGGAAGGTGTGGCCGGCCGCTTCGATGTCGACCGCGGTGACGTCGAACACCGCGGGGTTCATCTGCGAGGCGACGAAGCGGTTCCATATCAGGGTGTAGAGGCGCAGCTCGTCGCGCCCGATGTAAGGCTCCACCGATTCCGGGGTGTTCTCCAGCGAGGTGGGACGGACCGCCTCGTGCGCTCCCTGCGACATGCGCCCCGCCTTGTAGTAGCGCGGCTCGTCGGGGAGGTAGGCGGCGCCGTGCGCCTTGCCGATGTGCTCGCGCACCTCGGTGAGCGCCTCGGGGGCGACGCGTGTGGAGTCGGTGCGCATATAGGTGATCAGGCCGACCGGCCCGGCATCGCCCAAATCGACGCCTTCGTAGAGACGCTGCGCCAGGGTCATCGTCTTCTTGACCGTGTAGCCGAGCTTGCGGGCCGCCTCCTGCTGCAGCTTGCTGGTGGTGAACGGCGGCGGCGGATTGCGCTTCTTCTCCTTCGACTCGACCTCGGTGACGATCCAACGGCCGTCCTTCACCTTCTCGACGATGGCGTTCGTGGTGTCGCCGTCCTTGAGGTCGGCCTTCTCCTCGCCGATGCGCGCCAGCTTCGCTTCGAAAGGCGGCGGCTGGTCCCCCTCGAGCGTGGCCGTCAGCGACCAGTACTCCTCGGGCTTGAAGGCCTGGATCTCGCGCTCGCGCTCCACGATGATGCGCAGCGCCACCGACTGGACGCGTCCCGCCGACAGCCCCCGGCGCACCTTCTCCCAGAGCAACGGGCTGATCTTGTAGCCCACCAGGCGATCCAGGATGCGGCGCGCCTGCTGCGCGTCGACCTTGTTGAGATCAATCTTCTCGGGGTTGTCGATGCCGTGCAGGACCGCGCGCTTGGTGATCTCGTTGAACATCACGCGGTGCAGCTTCTTGTTGACCTTCTTCAGCTCCTCGGAGAGGTGCCAGCAGATCGCCTCGCCCTCGCGATCGGGGTCGGGGGCGAGATAGATCGCCTCGGCGTCGGCCGCCACCTTCTTGAGATCGTCGAGGACCTTCTTGCGCCCCGGCAGGACCTCGTAGGTCGGCTTGAAGTTCTTCTTCTCGTCCACGCCCAGCGTGCGCTTCGGCAGATCGCGCACGTGACCCATGGAGGCCTTCACGGTGAAGCCGCGGCCGAGGAATTTGTTGATCGTCTTCGCCTTGGCCGGCGATTCCACGATGACGAGCGACTTGGCAGCCGATTTAGCCAACGATTCCTCTCCTGATTTTTCGAAGGTAGCGTCCGCCCGGCAGCTGCCGGACTTTTCCTTCCATCTCCAGCTTCAACAGCGCCGCGAGCAGCGACCCCGTCTCCGTCCCGACCGCCGCCGCCAGATCATCCAGCGCGACCGCCTCGCCTTCAGGAAGGGCCCCGAAGATCGCCTTTTCCTCCCCGTGCGCCTCTTCCGATGCTGGTTCCGGGCCCGAGGATTCGGCCGGCAGGGCCACCCCGGGGATCTCCTCGAGCACGTCGCGGCCCCGCATCACCAGCTTGGCGCCCTGTTGAATCAGCGAGTTGGGCCCGATCGCCTTCTCTCCCGTGACCCGTCCAGGGACCGCGAAAACTTCCCGTCCCTGCTCCAGCGCCAAGCGCGCCGTAATGAGCGATCCGCTGCGCGGCGCCGCTTCGACCACCAACGTACCTCTCGACACGCCGCTGATCAACCGATTGCGCACCGGAAAGTTCCCGGGCAGCGGCGGCGTGCCCAGCGGGAACTCGCTTAACACCGCGCCGCTCAAGGAGATGCTGGCGGCCAGCGGGGCGCTCTCGCGCGGGTAGATCCGATCGATTCCCGAGCCCAGGAAGGCCAGCGTGCGTCCTCCCGCTTCCAGCGCGCCGCGATGCGCCGCCTCGTCGATGCCGCGCGCCAGGCCGCTCACTACCGTGACGCCCGCCGACGCGATCTCCGCGGCGAGCGAGCGCGCCATCTCCACTCCATACGTGGTGGCGCGGCGCGAGCCCACCACCGCGATCGCGGGATCGTCCGAGTCCTGGAGGTCGCCCCTCACATAGAGGAGCGGTGGAGGATCCGGGAGCTGGGCGAGAATCCCGGGATAGCCGGGATCGTCCCGGATGAGGATCCTCGCCTGCAAGCGCTCGGCGCGGCGCAGCTCCTTCCCGGCGGCGCGCGCTAGAAGAGGATCCTTCAATCGCCGGATCAGCCGCCTGCTCACGCCGCCGATGCTGCCGAGGTCTTCCTCGGTCGCGGCCAGGATCGCCTCCGGAGATCCGAAGCGATCCAGCAGGCTGCGCAGGACCAGGACGTTCGGGCACAGCGCCAGGTTCAGCGCGACCCATGAAACCGTGTTCTTCCCCAAACGGAATCCTCCGTCGGGGCGCGGAACGCGGCATAAAATATAGAAAGGCTCCGGGGCTTGTCAAGAAACCGGGTTCGGAGCGGGAGGCGCAGCCGGCGATATCAAGGTGCCGTCGAGCCAGCGATTTCCGCGTCGAGCGGGTCCAATTCCGACATGGTTGAATCCCTCCAAAACTATTGACCGGCTTGCGTTAGCGGCCCAAAACCCTATATTTGGCGGCGGATGCGCGGGCGATCCATGTTAGATTTCCGGCGCTTACCGCTCCGGGCATCGAGAAATCCTCCGGTAAGGCCCGCACAGGAGCCTCAGTGAGGGGAGAGGGATGGACCGACTCCATCGTCGTACCTCTCGCGGCCTGGCCGTGAGCCTCGCCCTTCTTGTCTCTCTCGCCTCGCTTCCCGCCGCCGGCAATGATCCCGAGAAAACCCCCGTCTCCGCCGAGGAGGCGCTCTACGACAAGGCGCTGGCAGGCTATCGCGCCGGCCGCTTCGCCGAGACCGCAAAGATGCTCGAGGAAGGGACGAGGCGCTTTCCCCGCAACGCCGGCATCGCGTCGCTTCTTGGCTGGACGCGGCTGCGCCTTGCCGATACGGCGGCGGCGCGGAGCGCGTTCGAGGCGGCGGCCCGTCTCGCACCCGGATCGGCCGATCCCTGGACCGGCCTCGGATACACGGCGCTGCGCCAGAAGCGCTCCGAGGAAGCGGCGGAGCACTTCGAGCGCGCGACGCAGCTGGATCCGAAGAACGCCGAGGCCTGGAAGGGGCTGGGAATGGCGCTGCGCAACCAGAACGATCGCCGCGAGGCGCAGGCCGCGCTGACCCGCGCGCTGGCGTTGAACCCCGACGACAGCGAAGCGAAGGACCTCCTGGCCCAGCTCGCGGGCCCCACGGGCGTCGTCGAGGAGAAGCGCCCTGAAGCGCCGGCATCCGCCGCCGCTCCGATCCGGATGGTGACGCGCACCGGCAGTGGAAGGCTCGAGGTCAAAACCGGTGACACGTGGCAGCCCCTGTTCGTCAAAGGGATCAATCTGGGCACGGCGCTCCCGGGGAAATTCCCCGCGGAGTTTCCGGATGACCCGGTCCTGTACCGCCGTTGGTTCGATGCGATGGGAGAGATGGGGCTGAACGTGGTGCGCCTCTACACCCTGCATCCGCCGTCGCTCTATCGCGCACTGAAGGAGCACAACCGGGAGCACCCGGATCAAAAGCTGTGGCTGGTGCAGGGGGTATGGACCGAGCTGCCGGAGGACGATGACTACGACGGGAAGCGCTTCATGGAGGGATTCGGCACCGAGATCCGGCGGGTGATCGACGCTATGCACGGCAACATCGAGCTGCCCGTCCGCCCGGGGCATGCCGGCGGCGTCTACGATGCCGACGTCTCGGGCGACCTGCTCGCTTTCCTGCTGGGGCGCGAATGGGAGCCCTACTCGGTGGTGGCCTACGAGAAGCTGCGCCCGGGGCGCGATCGCTTCGACGGCGAGTTCGTGGCGGCGAGCGGCGCGCGTCCTTTCGAGGCATGGCTCGCCTCGATCTGCGATCTGGCGGCGGCGCACGAGACGAAGCAATACCGCTGGCAGCACCCGGTCGGCTACGTCTCATGGCCGACGCTCGATCCGCTGAAGCACCCCACCGAGGCGACGGCGGCCGAGGAGACGGCGCTGCGCCGCAAGCGCGGCGAGAAGCTCTCCGAGCCTATTCTGGAGTACGACAACGACGCGGTGGACATCGATGCGCTGCATATCGCGCCGACCGGGAGCTTCGCGGCCGGCTTCTTCGCCGCCTACCATGCCTACCCTTACTACCCGGAGTTCATGGTCCTCGATCCCGAATACTCCAAGGCGAAAGATGCCGAGGGGCCCAGCAACTATTTCGGCTACCTTCAAGATCTGAAGAAGCACCATGGGGACCAGCCGGTTCTGATCGCCGAGTTCGGCGTCCCCTCTTCACGCGGCATCGCTCATCTACAAGGGCAGGGACAGCATCACGGCGGCCACACCGCCGTCGAGCAGGGGAAGATCGACGCCCGCCTGTTCCGCGACATCCACGACGCCGGGCTGGGGGGAGGCATCCTCTTCTCCTGGATGGACGAATGGTTCAAGAAGAACTGGCTGGTGATGAGCTACGAGGTGCCGGCCGATCGCAAGCCGCTCTGGCTGAACGCCCTCGACGCGGAGGAGAACTACGGGGTATTGGCGGCCTGGCCGGGGAACGAGGGCTGGAAAATCGTCCTCGACGGGAAGGGTAAGGACTGGGAGACCGTCCGCCCCCTATATATAGATGATACGGCCCCAGGGAAGACCCCGGCGCCGGGAAGCCTGCGGGGGCTGCGGGTCGAATCGGATGAGGGGTACCTCTACCTCGACCTGGAGCTGGCGGGATCTTCCCCCCCCGACTGGAGCCTTACCCAGTACTGGATCGGGGTGGACACCTATGACCTGAAGCTGGGGGATCACCGCTTCCCCAAGGTCGATGTGACCACCCCCCTGGGGATGGAGTTCCTGATCCAGCTTGCCGGCAAGGAGAGCCGGATCCTCGTGGACCGTCCCTACGACCTGTTCACCAACCGCAACCGCCGCCCCTATCACTCGGTCGAGAGCCGCAGCGGCGATTTCATCGACATCTTCGTCTACTGCAACCGGGATCGCCTGGGGCGCGACGGGACTTACTACCCGGCCAAGGGATACAGCCGATCCCCCCTGCGCCACGGCTCCCTCGATCCGGCTTCCCCCGATTACGACACGCTGGCCGACTGGATTGAATCGCCGGCCGGCGATTTCATCGAAGCACGGATCCCGTGGGGGCTTCTGAACGTGACCGACCCCTCCTCGCACCAGGTGGTCCACGAGAGCGAGCCGCGCAGCGGATTGGTGGCGACGCGCAAGACCGACGGTTTCCGCTTCCACGTCCTGGCCGTGCGGAAAGGGGGTGATGGATCGCTGCAAGTATTCGATTCGCTGCCGCGCAACCGGCGCCCGGGACCGGACGATTTCCCGACCTACCGCTGGCAAGCATGGGAGACGCCGAGCTACCACCTGGAGCTCAAGGACAGCTACCGGATCCTGCAGACGGCGCTAAAGGCGATTCCGGACCATGACTAGAACTCGAGCCAGGACGCTCATTCTCGGCCTTCTAGTGGTCTCTCTTGCTGTTGGTGGCGCCTTTGCCCAGGCGGATCTGAAGGCCAAGGCAGAGGAGGCTTTCCGCAACGACAACTACCCTGAGGCCGTCAGGCTTTATGAGCAAATAGTTGCGGCCGATCCTAACGACGCTTCCAGCCTGAAGCGCCTGGGGCTGCTCTACTCGTGGGACAACCGCCTCGAGGAATCGATCGGCGCCTACCGAAAGGCGCTCGCGCTCAATCCGGGCGACGACGAGGTGAAGCGCGAGCTGGCCAAGATCAATTCCTGGGCGGAGCATTTCGCCGAGGCGGAAGCGGGATACCACGAGCTGATCCAGGCCCACCCCGAGGACGCCACCCTGAAGCTCGACCTGGCGCGCATCCTGGGATGGCAGAATCGCTTCGAGGAGGCGCGCGAAATCTACGAGCCGCTGATCGCGGCCAAGGACCATCCGATCGAAGCGGCGGTCGGCATGGGCGACATCTCCGCCTGGAAAGGGGACCTCCTCGAGTCGGAGCGCTGGTACAAGCAGGTGCTCAAGGCGGATCCGAACAACGAGGCGGCCCTCATCGGCCTGGCGCGCGTGCACCACTGGCAGGGGAAGGACCGCAACGCGGTGCGCGAGATCGACCAGGCGGTGGAGAAGTACCCCAAGAACCGCGACGCGAAGAAGGCGCAACAGGAGATCCACGACCCGCTGCGTCCCTACATCAGTCCCTACTGGAACCGGGTGATCGACACCGACTCCAACGACGTGATCGAATCGCGCCTCACCGGCGGCTTCCATCTCGACCCGCAAAGCACGCTCGATTTCGGCTTCTCGCATTTCGATGCCCGCTTCCGTTGCGAGACTGCCTCGCAGTGCGTGGGAGTCGCCCCGCTGGAGATCCCGGAGGAGGCGGAGGACGAAGGGGACCGTTTCGAGGGGCGCTATGCCAACCGCTTTTCCGACATCCTGTTCCTCAACGCCAGCCTGGGCGTGGCGCGGCAGGAGGGCTTCAACAACAACGAGTTGACGCAGGCGATAGGCAGCGGCTCCTTCGACTTCTACTTGGCGCGGAACTTCGGATGGGGTCTCGGGGTGTCGCGCCAGGCGCTGTTCGACACGGCGCGCATCATCGACAACCACATCCGCCTGAGCGCCGCGGACGCCCGCGTCGACTGGCGCTTCGCCGAGCGCTGGCGCCTGCGGGGCGGGGCCCAGCACGCCTGGTTCTCGGACGACAACCAGCGCAGCGTAATCAACGTCAACGTCTCGGTCCTGCTGCCGGTCCGGCGGCCGCGCATCAGCGTCGCCTATGCCCTGCGCTATCTGACCTACCAGGACGACGAGCAGGACCAGCTCGACAACGGCTACTTCGCGCCGACGAAGTTCCTGTCGCACCTGCTGGTGGCGAACATCTCCGACAATTTGTTCCATCGGAAGATGTACTACTCGGTGGAGCTGACCGGCGGCGTCCAGTCCTTCGATCGGCTGCTGTGCACCTCCGATCCCGACCCCGATCCGGCCACCTGCCCGACCGATCCAGAATCACTCGACGCAGGGACCGACACCGTCTTCGGCTACGAGCTGATGGGCGGCTGGAACATCCATCGCAACGTGGTCTTCGAGGCCTACTACGGGCGCTCCGATTACGCCCAGCAAGTGGCCTCCGGCTTCGAAAGCCACCATTACGGCTACTTGTTCCGCTTTACGTTCTAGGAAAGGAAGGTTGATCCCATGAATTCCTCTCGAATCCTGGTGGCGGACGACGATCCCACCATCCGGCGCTTCATCGCCACGCTCCTGGCCGACCGCGGCTACGAGATCCACGAGGCCCCTGACGGCGAGCAGGCGGCGCGGATCGCGGTGCAGGTGCGCCCGCACCTGGTGCTGCTGGACCTGATCATGCCCTTCAAGGACGGCTTCGACGTCCTGGCGGAGCTGAAGAGCGAGGAGGAGACCTCGCGCATCCCGATCATCATCATGTCGGTGAAGGACCGCGAGGAGGAGATCGTCAAAGGGTTCAACCTCGGCGCGGAAGACTACGTCGTGAAGCCGTTCAATTCTCTCGAGCTGGTCTCGCGAGTGCGCAAGATCCTGGAGCGCTCGCGGTCTTAGGAGAAGGCAGGTCGGGCGATGCACACCACCTCCGAGCTTCTGATCCAGGCGCTGTGGGGCGTCGGCGGCGTCCTTGCGCTCCTGTTCCTGTTCATCGTGGCCAACAAAGCGACGCGGGAGGTGCGCGAGCGGCGCGCGGCGGGACTGCGGCGCGCCCTGGAGCCGCGCATCCTGGCCTACGTGAACGGCAAGGAGGAGCGATTGGGCCCGCAGCTCGGCCATGGGAGCCGCTTCGAGCGCGGCGTGGTGGAGGAGATCCTGCTGGATCATGCCCGCTTCCTGAAGGGGGCGGCGCGCTCCCGCATCACCGTGGCCTGCGAGGAGCTGGGCTTCGTGCAGAACCGTGTCGCACAGCTGCGTGCCGGGCGCTGGTGGAAGCGGGCCGAGGCGGCGGAGAAGCTGGGAGCGATGAAGAGTCCCAAGGCGGCCCCCGAGCTGATCGTCCTGATGCGCGATCCCTCGGCCGACGTGCGCATGCGCGCGGCGCGGGCGCTCGGGCAGCTGGAGACGCGCACCAGCGTGAAGCCGCTGGTGGAGGCGCTGCTCGACCCGAGCCGCTGGTCGGCCCTGCGCATCGCCGACATCATCGCCGGCATGGGGCCGGAGGCGGCCGACGAGCTGGTGGAGATCTTCCCGACCCTGCCGCGCCGTGCGCGCGCGGCCGCGGTCGACTGCCTGGGCCGAGCCAAGGGCTTCCGGGCGCCGGCACTGCTGGTCGACCTGCTGTCGGATCCGGAGCGCGACATCCGGGCCCGTGCCGCCCACTCGCTGGGGCTGATCGGCGATCCCAACCATTCGGGGAGCCTGCTCAAGGCGCTGGAGGACCCCGAGTGGCCGGTGCGCGCAATGGCGGCCAAATCGCTCGGACGCCTCGGGCGTCCGGAGGCGGTCGCCCCGCTGACGGCGGCGCTGAAAGACCGCGAGTGGTGGGTGCGCATCAACGCGGCCGAGGGGCTGCGCTCGATGGGGGACCGCGGCATCGCGGCGCTGGTGGATGCGATCGATTCCGAGGACCGCTACGCGCGCCACGCGGCCGTGGCCACCCTCGAAGGGGCCGGTGTCATCGACCAGTACGTGCAGAAGCTGGGCTCGGCCGATCCGAAGGAGCAGGAGGCGGCCATGGCCTTCATCCGCAAGATGGTCGCTTCCGAGCGGATCGACTCCCTGACCGACTCCGCGGCGCGTCATGCCCAGGAAAAGGTGCGCGAGCGGCTCCTCGGCATGCTCAAGACGGGGGAGGCCAAGCCGTGATTGCCGTGCTGGCCTTCAACTGGCATAACCTGCTCCTGCGGTCGGTCATCACCTTCAATGAGTTCGTCATCTTCTACTTCCTGGCGCTGAACACCGTCTACCTCCTGCTGTTCCTGGTGTCGCTTTTCGAGGTGGTGCGCTTCGTGCGCCGGACCTTCTTTTCCGACTACCAGCAGATCCTGAAATCGGAGATGACCTGGCCGATCTCGATCATCGTCCCGGCGCACAACGAGGAGCGCGGCATCGTCGACACGCTGCGCTCGCTGCTGCAGCTGAACTACGCCGAGTTCGAGGTGATCGTCGTCAACGACGGCTCGAGCGACGCCACCCTGGAGCGTCTCATCAAGGCGTTCGAGCTGCGCAAGACCGACAGGATCTACCGGCGCACTCTGCCGACGTCGCGCGTGCTCGGCATTTACGCTTCGCTGTCGGTCCCGAGCCTGACGGTGGTGGACAAGCAGAAGGGGGGCAAATCCGACGCGCTGAACACCGGCATCAATCTGTCGCGCTATCCGCTCTTCTGCTCGGTCGACGCGGACTCGGTGATCGAGGAGAACGCCCTGCTGCGGGTGGTCAAGCCCTTCATGGAGCATCCGGAGGAAATGGTGGCGGTGGGAGGGATCGTGCGCATCGTCAACGGCTGCGAGGTGCGCGACGGCCGCGTCGTCCGCGTCGGGCTGCCGCGGCGCATCCTGCCGGTGTTCCAGGTGGTGGAGTACCTGCGCGCGTTTCTGTCGGGCCGCATCGGCTGGAGCGTCCTGCGCTCGCTGCTGATCATCTCCGGTGCCTTCGGGCTGTACAAGAAGAACGAAGTGGTCGCGGTGGGGGGCTATGACGCCCACACCGACACCGAGGACCTGGAGCTGGTGGTGAAGCTGCACGAGCGGCTGAAGCGCGAGAAGACCCGCTACCGCATCGTCTTCGTGCCCGACCCGGTCTGCTGGACCGAGGTGCCGGAGCGATTCAAGACGCTCCTGCTGCAGCGCAACCGCTGGCACCGCGGGATGCTGCAAAGCTTCTCGCGCCACTGGAAGATGCTGTTCAACCCGCGCTACGGCGTCATCGGTATCGTGGCGCTGCCCTACTTCCTGCTCTTCGAGATGCTGGGCCCCTTCGTGGAGGTGCTCGGCTACCTCAGCGTCATCGCCGCCTACTTCCTCGGGATTCTGAACCGCGAGTTCTTCGTCCTCTTCCTGATGGTGGCGATCTTCTACGGCGTCTTCCTGTCGATCGCCGCGGTGCTGCTGGAGGAGATCTCCTTCCGCCGCTATCCGCGCTGGGAGGACCTGGCGCGCCTGGCCTGGTACTCGATCTGGGAGAACATCGGCTTCCGCCAGCTGCTTTCGCTGTTCAAGGTCAAGGCCTTCTTCGACTTCCTTGGCCGGCGCCGCCGTTGGGGAGAGATGGGCCACCGCGGCTTCCACGACGAGCCGACTCCCGGCCCTCCGGCGGTGACCCGCCCCGCGCAAGGATGATGGGCGAAGCGCATCGCCTGACCCGGTTGTTCCGCGGCGCGCCACGGTCGCCATCCGCCCGCCGTTGAGTCAGGCCTCGCGACCGCGTTTTCCGAAGCGACGGGACTCTTGAGCGGCGTCGTCCTGACCCTGGCTTACGGGTCGCCTGCCATGGACAATTTCAGGATGCGAAAAGCTCCGGGTGTTGAATGAGAGAGGGGATCACCGAGCGGGACCGGCTGCCGGTATGGTTGCGGGTCGTCGGGGTCGTCGCGGCGCCCGGGACGGCTTATTTCGCGGCGCGGATGGTTTACGAGCAGACGCTGCTGTCCTGGCGGAACGGTCCGCAGCTGGTCGGATTCAGCCTGGCTCATTCGGGCCCGATCCTTCTTCTGCTCGCGAGCGCCGGAGTCATGGCCCTGTGGTGCGCCGGTGTGATCGGGCGCAGCCTGTGGGCCATGCTCCGTGGAAGAGCCGTTTCGGCGTCTCGCTGGATCGTCCTGACCGTCGCCGTCTGTCTCCTTCTCCTTCTCGCGGTGCCTTATGGCACCTGGCAGAACCTTTCCGCGGATCGTCTCGCTTCGGGACCTCACGCGCCGGAATTCCTCAACTACGCGGCGGCCACCGGCAACCTCCGGCTCGTGGACCGCTTCCTGCGCAGCGGCCTCGACGTGAACACTCGAGACGCCGAGGGCGGCACCGCCTTGTATGGCGCCGCGGTCGAGGGACAGGTGAAGATCATCGAGCTCCTCATTGCCCGCGGAGCCGATGTGAACCTGCGGAACAAGTGGGGTCACAGCCCACTCTATGCCGCACGTGCCACGAAGCGCGATGACGTGATCCGGATCCTGGAAGCTCATGGCGCGACCGAGTAAGTAGCTCTCTCCGTTCCCGCCGAATCTGCTGATGGCCCGCTTCACTTCGCATATAACCAATGATCCGCGGCTGCTTTGCATACGGGCTATGAAAAGCGGTGCGTACGGGTCACCCGGGGCCTGTGGTAAGCCCTGCGGCGAGATGCCCTCTAACTGAGCCCATTTCAATAGTTTACAGATAGCCTCGCCGAGTCCTGAAAGGCCTGGCGACCCCTCCCATTTCCAGGCATGGAGCTTGCCTTACGTTGGAGCACCCCCCACCGGAAATAGCCGCGCCGCGGGTCGGAATCGCCGCCGTCCCGCGGCGCGGCAACGAAATCCTCGGGGTTCGGCGAAAAGACAAAGGTGCCACCCATGACCTCAGCCTTCCTCAAAAAAGCGCTGCGCTTCAGCTCCGTCCTCACCGCGCTCGTCGCGCCGTTCTACGCCGCGCAGCCGAGCTTCGCCCAAGGCTGAGTCCTCATACGAAACAACGCGCCCGTGTTCGGCGCGTCGGAGAACACCGCCCCGATCAAGGGGGAATGGCAGTTCAACTTCAATTACCGCGGCCTCACCTCGGACGATCACTACAACGGCATCAAATTCCAATATCAGCGCGAGTCGATCGGCAACTACGTCGTCAACACGCAGCAGCTGTACGATTTCGGGCTGTCGTACAACTTCACCGAGCACTTCACGCTGTTCGCCAGCGTGCCGATCGTCAACGCCAGCTGGTCGCTGCCGACGCCGACGCAGCCTCCCCTCGGACCGCGCCGCGAGCAGAACTCCAGCGGCATCGGCGACGCCAGCGCGCTGGCCCGCTTCTGGGTAATGGACTTCCAGAAACATCCCACCGCCAACCTGTCGCTCGGCATCGGCGTCAAGGCGCCGACCGGTGATTATGCCAACGAGGACGAGTATCCCAACATCGACGGTACCAACAACGTCGCGAAGCCCGTCGATCAATCGATCCAACCGGGCGATGGCGGCTGGGGAATCCTGTTCGACCTGCAGGCCTACAAGGCGCTCAAGCACACGACCTTCTTCTTCTCCGGCACCTACCTGGCGAACCCGCGCGACACCAACGGCACGCCGTCCATCGTCGCGGGATTGGGATTCGCGGCGAACCCGGCGTTCGCCGACATCGTGGAGAACTCGGTCCCCGACCAGTACGTGGCGCGCGCCGGCGCCGCCTTTCCGGTGGCGAAGGATCTGATGGCGCTCAGCCTCGGCTTCCGCATCGAAGGACTGCCGCGCTACGATCTGATCGGCGAGAGCCACGGATGGCGCCGCCCCGGTTACGAGACCTACATCGAGCCGGGCATCGTCTTCAACCACGGCCGCTCTTCCTGGACGATCTACGTGCCGCGCGCGCTGATGCGCAACCGCCTTCCCAATCCTTATACCGGCAATGCGGGGGACGCGACCTTCCCCGACTACGTCATCCTGCTCGGGTATTCGTATCGCTTCGGCGCGGGCCTGCCGGCCTCCAACCCCATCCCGGATCT
>DASTZC010000279.1 GCA_035764505.1 Candidatus Polarisedimenticolia bacterium | reverse complement strand
GGGCGACCGACGGAACCGGAGGATTCTGCGCATCACTGTCCCCGACGATGACGACGCGCGTTCGCTGCGGGAGCCCAGCGATTCCAGCAGCCCGCGGGCCCACAGCTCGGGCACGGCCCGGGCCGGATGTCTCCAGGCCAGAACCTTCCCTTCTCCGAGACGCCCCGTAAGACCCGAACCCAGACAACCCTGCACGTCCTTGCCCAGCAGCACGACGCCGCGGGGCTTCGCCGCGGCGATGGCCTCGAGGGCCGATTCCCCACGCTGCGCCTCGACGGCCCGGCACAGACGCGCCGCCCGCGGTGACGCGCCAATGCGCCGCCGGATTGCGGCGCCGAGATCGGCCGGCGTCCGGTTCTTCCCCGTCCGATCCATGAACAGCAGCGGGCAGGAGTTCGCGACTCCCACGCGGCGCCATCCCTCCTCTGCCGAGCCCCACCCCGTCTCCAGGAAACGATAGACGCGCACCGCGGAAGATTCGAACTCGCGGGTGAGGAAAGGCCTCAGGCTCCTCGGAGCCAGGCCGGGGACGCGGGGCACCCTGCCCCGCTCCCGCAGTTTTTGCTCCAGGCGCGGCAGGCACCGCCGCAGACGACGCACGTCGGTGAAAGGAATTCCGGTCTGTCCCATTCCATAGGGTCCCGGGTTCAGGCCGAACAGCAGGATCGGCCTCTCGCGCAGCGGATAAGCCTCGCGGAACAGCCGGTGCCAGGGGGCTCCGTAGCGTCCGGGATTCCAGACCCGCCATCCGGTCGCAGCCGCGATTCGGGGCGACAGCCTTTCCCAGGCATTCGATGATCGCCCCCAGGCGCGCAGCCAGGCTCCGTTCACCGGGGCGGACCCGCAGGCCGGGCACCGCCCCCTTGGGCGATGCGATCCAGATCTCCGGGAAGGAAGCGTGCGCCACGCAGCAGCAGAGCTCCCGAGATTCCCATCGCCGCCACCGCCAGGAGGATGCCGCCCTGAAGCGACGATCGGTCCGAAACGGCGCCGATGAGGAAAGGAGACGGAGCATCGCCGAGGAGATGGATGATGACGATGTTGGCCGCCACCGCCGTGGAGCGCAAGTGCGTCGGCGAGACGCTGACGATTACGGCGTTGAGGAGACCGGTATTGATGAAAAGGAAGAAGACCGCGGCCGCCAGGCAGGGGATGAAAACGATGCGCTGCGGCGAGGCGATGGCCGCCAGCGAGAAAGGAATCCCCGCCAGGACCCCCAGTCCCGACAGGAGGAGGTAGGCACGCCGCGTCCTCTTCATGAGCCAGTCCCCCGCGTAGCCTCCTGCCAGCGTCCCAACGAAACCCGCTCCCGCCACGATGAGACCGGTGACATGGTTCGACTCCTCGAACGACAGCTTCTTGATCGTCTCCAGGTAGCGCGGCAGCCAGAAGGCCATGCCTCCTATCGCAAAGGTCAGGGCGGCATAGCCCAGGTTCGTGTAGAGGTAAGACCGGCTTCGGATCAGCTCGACATAGGAGCGCACGACCTCCTGAATTCTCTTCCGGTAGGAGAAGCCTTCCTCAGCCGGCAGGCGCGCCTCCTCGAGGGGCATCTCGGCGTCCATCGCCCCCCGCACCGGCTCGCGCAGGAACAGGATCGGCAGCGCCAACGCTGCTCCCGGCAGGCCCACCAGCAGGAAACAGAACCGCCACCCGTGGCTTTCCCCCAGCGATCCCGCGAGCAGGTAGGCGAGCGCCGCCCCCGCCGGGATGGTGACGAAGAAGATCGCCATGACCCGCGCCCGCTTCGCGACCGGGAAGCAATCGGCCAGGAAGGGGGGCGAGATCGTTCCGAACGAAGCCTCGCCGATTCCCACCAGGCCGCGGGAGAGCAGCAGCACCGGGTAGCTGCGCGCGAAGGCCGCTCCGGCTGTTGCCAGGCTCCATAGGACGGCGCCGAGCGCGAGGATGGCTCTTCTCGGATACCGATCCCCCAGATATCCGAAAACCGGCGCGGTGATGAGGTACACGAGGAAGAACAGGGTCCCGAACAAGCCGAACTGCGCATCGCTGATGGCGAAATCGCGCCGCACCAGCGAGCCGACCGAGGCGATGATGTAGCGGTCCACGTAATCGAGCAGATTGAGAGTGGTCAGGAGGAAAAGAACGTAGCGCGCGTAGCTCGGGGAAATGGCGGAAGGCTTCATCGCAGGCTCGCCGCCTCCAGGGGATAGCGGCGCATCAGCCTCGCGATGGTCTCCACGATCTCGCGGCGCTGGGCGCGCATCTTTTCGAGGGCCTTGCCCGATCTCAGGGCCAGCGCCAGCGCGCCGATTGCCTCGCCGATCCGGTGGCGCTCCTCGGCCACGCGCAGCGCGGCCCAGCCGCACAACGGCAGGAACCCGACCCCCAGCAGGGCCGTGCGCCATCCACCCCGCAGGAGCAGGAGCGCGGCCGCGATGGCGTAGGTCAGCGCGAAGAGAATCACTCCGGCGGTCACCTTGTAGGTCGCCGCCATGTCGGGATGGCGATTGAAGCGGCGCTCCAGCTCTCCGGAGATGCGATAGGCGGGATAGTGGACCACGAATCCCACCGCCGCGAAGGGAAAGACCAGGAGGCTGACCAGAAGGCTCGAAGCCAGGAAGCGCGCCGCGCGCACGGGGGCCCCTGCGAGCTCCACCTGCGATTCCTCGAGACCGAAGCGGCGGAACTGGCGGCGGTAGATCTCCCAGCGGCGGCGGATCCCCGCCACGGCCTGCGGGTCCTTCTCACGGTAGTAGCGATAGGCCTGGATGAAGCGCTTCAGGGAGGCCGCTTCGGCCGACAGCGATTCCTCGCGCCTTCCGAAGAACATCGAGCGGACATCGCGCAGGAAGCGCAGCTCTTCCCAGGAATCGAGGTCGGGGACGAGATCGGCCAGGGCCGCTTCGATCCGCCGGGTGAGCGTCTTGACGCCGGACGGCTGGGGCTCGCCCGCATCCCCCGTGTCCACCTCGCGGCCGAAGGCCACCAGGACCCGCGAGCGAAAGACCGCTTTCGCTTCGTAATTGATCCCGGCGGGGATGACCCTGGGGGGCGCGCCGACAACCGCCGCGCGGAAGAAGATGCGCGCCGCTCCGGTACGCAGCGCGCGGAGCTTCGGCTCGTCGTGGCTGACACCCTCCGGGAAGAGACAGACCACGCCGCCCTGTACCAGCATGCGCCCACAGGCATCCATCGTCTCCTCGTTCCGGGCGGTAAGCTCCGGAGCCTCGTGCCTGCGGTACACCGGCAGGCCTCCGATGCGCCGCAGGAAGAAGCCGAGCACCGGCACCTTGAAGAGAGTGTGCTTCGCCAGAAAGGTGATGGGGCGCGGGACCAGGATCAGCAGGAGCAGCGGATCCACCAGCGCGTTGCCGTGGTTGGCGACCAGCAGGACGCCTCCCTCCCGCGGGAAGCGCTCGCTCCCCGGGGCCTCGATGCGGCGGTACATGACGTGCAGGCAGAAGGAGAGGAAGGCGCGCAAGATCCGGTAGAGCATGCGGGTCCTCCCGGAAGGGACGCATTATATCCGCGGGCCTCACCCGCGAGGTTTGCCGCCTGCGAGTGGGGCGCTATAATCCGCTCCTCCGCACGCCTTCCGGAGGAAGTTTCCCTTGGCCTACGTCATCACGCAACCCTGCATCGGGGTGAAGGAGGGGGCTTGCGTCGCGGTCTGTCCGGTGGACTGCATCCATCTCGGGAAAGATCAGCGCTTCATCGACCCGAACGTCTGCATCGACTGCGGCGCCTGCGAGCCGGAGTGCCCGGTGGAAGCGATCTTCGAGGCGGAGCATGTCCCGGAACCATGGAAGCGCTTCGTCCGGAAGAACGCTGATTTTTTCAGGAAGCCGCGCCCGGCGGCGCACCGAGGAAGATGAGCGCCGGAATCACCCGGAGAGGGTGGCTTTCCCGGCGGCGATGATCTTGCAGAGGTCGAGGGCCGAGACGATGCCGCTCAGCTTTCCGTTCCGGGTGATCGGGATGCGATGGATGCGACGCTCCCACATCGTCCGGCAGAGCTGCTCCACCTCGGTCTCCTCGTCGGCGGAGATGACTTCGCGGGTCATGATGTCCCCCACCCGGCGCGGCCCGGTGTCGCTGTCGGCGATGGAGGCGAACCCGCGCTGGAACAGGTCCTTGATGTCCCGGGGGGGCCGGATCTCGTCGTTCAGGCGTCCCTTGCGGAAAATCACGTCGTCCTGAGAGACGATTCCCACCAGCCGGCCCGCTTCGTCGACCACCGGCGCGCCGTTGATGTTGTCGCGGCGCAGCGTCTCGCACAGCTCCTCGATGGTGGTCTGCGGCAGGCAGGTGATCGGATCGCGCGTCATGATCTCCTTGGCCTTCATGCATCCTCCGGAAGTCCCGTCCTCAGGGCCGTTACATTAGCCCCACGGTCCAAGGGCCGTCAAGGCGCCGTTGCCGTCCGGCCCGGAAATACGAAAGCCCGGCGGGGCCGGGCCTTCGCTGCATGACTTTACCGTGATTCCGACTAGGGAGTGCTCTGGCTGGGCGGCTGAGCGACTCCCTCGCTGTCGCCCGCGATCGAATCGGCCAGCAGGCCCAGAACTATGGCTCCAGCGCCCAGCCCCACTGCGACGCCCCAGCCGCTGCGCCAGAAGCCGCCATCCTTCTTCTTTTCGCCTTCGGCGGGGGGCTTCTTCTCTTCCGGTTTTTTGTCCTCGGGCTTGGTCTCGGGCGGCTTCTCGGCCGGCGGCTGCGCCGGGGGCGGCTCCTGCGGCGGAGGGTTCTCGGCCGGCGGCGGGTTGTCGGGCGGGGGCGGATTCGGATCATCCTGCCGGGTCTGGCCCGGCTTGAGCGCCAGGGAGAACAGCGTCTTGCGTCCCTGGATGACCGGGATCTCGGAGGAGTTCACGTACAGCCCTTCGCTCGCGGCGACCGCCACCTGGTACTTCCCGGAAGGCAGCGCCTCGAAAGCATAGCGTCCGGAGCGATCCGTCTGTCCGGAAGCGAAGGTCTGCGAAGTGGAGAGGTTCGCGACCTTGACCACCACTCCGCTGCGCGGGGTCACGCCGTCGGGAAGAAAGATCCTCCCCATGAGGGTTCCAGCGGGGGGCCGCGCGGTCTGGCCGAGACAAACGGGAATGCCACTCAACGAGAACATCAGCGCCGCCGCAGCCAAGCGACTACCTAGCCCCGCACTCGAACGCATTGCTCCTCCTTCTTCTTCGAGAGAGATCTCTTCCGGCGGAAAAGCACTTCCTTATTAAAAAAGTGGGGTCACTATAACTGGCAGCCGATCCCCTCGTCAAGCCTCGGCTAAGTGCCACATGCGTCTTGAAATCCGCGCTCCCATCCCTATATTTCCCTTGGCCCGGGGAGCCCCCGCTCCCTCGCGGGCCGGCTCTAAGTTAATGACGGGGATAGCTTTAGGAAAACCGTCGCATGAAGCTGCCCGAAGTCTCCCTTCTCAAGAGCCTGACTCAGGGGCCATTGGAGAAGGCGCGCGCGCTCGCCGCCGAGGGTAGGCTCGACAAGGCGATCGCGACGCTCGAAGCCGGCCTCGCAAAGCAGCCCGATCACGAAGGAATGCTCCTCGAGCTCTCCCGCTGCCTGCTCGCCGCCTCCCGCGAGACCGACGCGGGAGAGTGCCTGAAGCGGATCCTCCGGAAGAACCCGCGCCGCATCGATACCGTCCTCGAGTTCATCGAGGAGGTCAAGATGAAGCACGCCTCGGTGGGCTCTTACTACGAGGCCGTGGTGGAGCACTTCATCCGCATGGAGGACTTCGCCAAGGCGATGGGCACCATGGAGCGCATCTCCGCGGAAGAGCTGCGCGTCTATCATGGGCGGCACCTCGCCAAGTGGGACGCGGTGAAGAAGAACGCCCCACAGGCGAAGCTGACCAAGACCTCGCTCCATTCCGCCTATTTCGTCACCCTCGCCCTGGAGCGCGTCGGCGACTCGGTCAAGGCGGCCGAGGCATACCGCCGCATCCTGGAAAAGAACCCCGAGGAGGCGGACCGCGTCTGCTCCCGCCTGGAAACGATCCTCTCGCGCGACTACCAGAACCTGCCGCTGCGCTTTGCGCTGGTGGACCTCCTGCTCAAATCGGGGAAGCTGGCCGAATCGCTCAAGCACCTGGAGCATTCCCTGGAAGCCGATGCGGCGGCCGCCGCGGCCAACGTAGCGGCGCGCGTCGACCTGATCGCCAGGAAGCTGCCCGGGCGACCCGAGGTGCTCTGGCTGCTCGCCCAGGCGCGCCGGGCGGAGGGGAAGTTCGCGGAGATGCTGCAGGCACTCGACGCGCTCCAGAAGCTGGGATCGCTGCGCGCCGAGTCGATTGCCCTGCTCGAGGAGCTGACCCCGAAGATGGACGACTTTCCGCCGCTTCGTCTGGCGCTGGCGGATGCCTACCTCGCCTCCGGCAAGCCGGTGCTGGCCGTGGAGGCGGTCCTCCTCGCCTCGGAGAAGATCGGTGACGAGGCCACCGTGGCGGCGCTCCAGAAGGTGGCGCAAGCGCAGCCGCAGCACGCGCGAACCTATCTCCTGCTGGGTGATCTCGATTTCAAGGCGGGACGCGGCGCCGAAGGCGTGGCCCGCTACGAGAAGGTCCTGCAGCTCTCCCCGGAAGACGGTCCCATCCTGGTCCCCAAGCTTCTCGCCCTGCTCGATGCCGGGAGCTGCGTTATCCCCGTCTCCCAGGCCCTGGCCCGGATCTACCTGCGCGAGGGGGAGCGCACGAAGGCGGCGCTCCTGCTGCGCTATCGTCTCGCCAGGGATCCCGGCGCCGCGGCGGAGGTGATGGCCCGGGCGAAAGAGGCTCTGGCGGCCGAGCCGGCGCACGTCGGCTGCGGCCTCGCGCTGGCCGAGGCCCACCTTGCGGCCGGCTCGCCTCTCGAGGCGCTGCCGGCGCTGGAAGGTATCCTGTCGAGCGCCCGCGCTCCGGCGCCCGAGGCCCTGCGCTGCCTGTCGCGCATCGCGCGCTCCTCCCCCGAAGGGGCCGCCGGCTCGCTGCCGCTGCTGCGCAAGGTCGCCACTCTGGAGGGAATACCGGCCGCGGCGGCACGCTTCGCGCTGGGTGAGGCGGCGCTGCTCTCCGGCGCGCTGGGTGAGGCGGTGTCGGCTTTCCGGGAGCTGGCGGCGGCCGCTCCCGAGCGGCTGGACGACGTGCGGCAGATCTTCGAAACCCTGCTGGCGGGACACCCCGAGATGGTGGAAGTGCGCTACGTCCTGGCGGGGCTGTGCCTGGATCAGAAAAACTATCGGGCGGCGGTGTACGAGCTTAAGAAGATCCAATCGCTCAACCCCGACCTGCTGTCGCCGATCCTGGCCAAGTACCGCGAGGCGGTCAAGGCCACGCCGAACGACATCGAGATCCGGCTGGGACTCTCCTCGGCGCTTCTGCTTTCGGGCCAGCTGGACGAGGTTTCGAGCCTCGCCGCGGAGACGCTGCGCCTGAAGGACGATTCGAGCACCGCCTGCCTGCAGCTGGATCTCGGGGACGTGGCGCTGCAGAAAGGCGATCCGACCGCGGCGGTGAAGCGCTACTACAACGCGAGCCGAAAAGATCCGGGTCTCGGCGCCGAGGCAGCTCAGCGCCTCGACCGCCTGCTGGATCTGCAGCCCAATTTCCCCCTCGCCTCGCTCGCCCTCGGGAAGATCCTCCCCGGCGTCGGCCGGGTCGAAGAGGGAGTCTCGAGGCTGCTCGAGGCGTTCCGGAACGACAACCGGATCTCCGAAGGGGTCCTCACCGAGCTGGACCGGATCCGCGCCGAGTTCCCTGTCTCCCCGCACGCCGCCGAGGCACGGATCGAAATCCTGTGCACGCTCGGCAAGGACGCCCAGGCGGTCGAGGCGATCCAGAACCTGCTCGAGGGGAGGCCCGCCAGCGCGCGCTCCCTGCTGCCTCGGCTGCAGACGATTCTGGAGCGCTCACCGCGCCTGTCGGCCGCGCACCTGGCGATGGGACGGACCCAGGGGATTCTGGGGGAGATTGCTCTCGCCTCCGAGGCTTGTCGCAGCGCCTGCCGCGTGGAGCGCGCCATCGCTCCGCAGGTCATCCGCCTCTGCTCCGAGCTCGGAGCTGCCCATCCCAAGGCGATCGGACCTTACCTGGTGATGGCGGAGATCTATCTCGCCGACGACGAGACGGCCGCTGCCGTCGAGAAGCTGTCACAGGCCGCGGCCCGCGGCGATGGGCCTCTCGACGATGTGCTCGCCTTGCTCGAGACGACCGTCGCCAAGGACTCCGGGTCGGCCAGGGTGGCGTTTCTGGCCGCGGAGATCCTGGCGAAGGCAGGCCGCTCGGCGGCGGCCGCCCGCGCCTATCGCAAGGCCCTGGGGCGCGACGCAGGACTGGTCGAGCCGGCGCTGAAGGGATTGAACGCCCTCGTCGAGAAGGATCCGAGGCAGGGAGAGGTGCGGCTGATCCGGGCCCAGGCCCTGATCCTGCAGCAGGACGACGAGGCGGCGCTGGAGGACCTCGAGGTCGCGGCCCGCAGCGGAGGGGCGCTGCTCTCCGAGACGATTGTCGAGGCGCGCAAGCTCCACGAGCGCAAGCCCGGGGGCTACCGCCTCGTCTCGCTTCTCTCCGAGATGCTCCTCGCGGCGCAGCGGCAGGGGGAAGCGGCCGACTTTCTCTCTGCGAGCCTGAAGCGCTCTTTCGAGCCGGGAGAGCGCCTGGTGCTGCTGGTCCGCCTCTGGCGGGCGCGCCTCTCCCGGGGCGAGACCGCCGAGGCCCGGGAGGCGCTGCGCGAGGCCGAGAGTCTGACGACGGATCGCGATCATCTCATGGCCCGCGTCCACGAATGCATCCTCTCGCAGCTGCGGCGCGAGATCGCGACGCTGCAGGAGGCTTCCGCCTCCGCCGAGCCGTGCGTCGCCGACCGGGTCCGGCTGGCCGAGACGCTGCTGGAGCTGGGAGAAGCGGGCGAGGCGGCGGCGGTGGCGGCCGCGCATGCCGACCAGCTCGACGAGCCTTCCCTGCGGCGCATCCATGCCGGGGTCGCGGCCCAGCAGGAGGACTATTTCCGGGCCGCGGAGCTGCTCAAAGGTCTGGGTCCCAGCCGGGTTCTCGCGCATGCCGCGCTGCGCTCGGGCGATGCGCAGCTGGCCTGCCGCACCCTGGAGGAGATGGCCGGCTCCTCCACCGATCCCGAAATCCAGGACGCGCTGCGTCGCGCCTACACCCGCCTGGTCACCGTTGAGCTGGAGCCCGGGAGCGCCAAGCTCATGGGCGAGACGATCCTTCGATTCGGCCGGAATTCCTAGGAGTCCGACATGGAAGACACTTCATTCCCTTTCCCCCCCGGCGGCGCCACTGACGACGAGACGAAGCGGCACAACAACCTGCGCCGCGACATCCTGACCTCCCTGCTCGAGGTGGATCAGTCGATCAAGGGGCTCGAGCACAGCCTCGGCGGCAGGATCCGGCAGATCGAGGATCGGCTGCAGGAGCCGCGCCAAGAGGGGTCCGGGGCCGGCGCGCGCTGCGATTTCGATCCCGCCGCGACGACTGCCTGGGCCCTCAAGATTCTGCAGGAGAACCTCTCCCCCATTGCCTCGGGTCTGGCTTCGGTGCATTCCACGCTGCGCTCGCTCGAGGGGCGCGACAACGAGGCGCAAGGTCTGGAAGCGCTGCGCCGCGACCTTGCTCCGCTGCACGACGCATTGCCGGCGCTGCAGCGGGACGCCGAGATGGTACGGGTCGCCGTGGCGGAGCTGCAGGGAGCTTCGCCGGTCCTGCAGGCGCAGGGCGAGTCGATAGGCACTGCGGCCGGCGAGCTGGCCGCCGGACTTCTGTCCCTCCAGGAGGGCTTCGGCCGGCTGGAAGGGAAATTCGGCAAATCCCAGGATGCCTTCGCTCCGATCGGGGAGGACATCGCCCAGCTGAAAGACTGGCTGCTGGCGCTGCGCGAGGCAGTCACTCCGCTGCGCGAGGCCGCCGGGAAGCTGGTGCAGGAAACCCGCCAGGAGATCGCCCCGCTCAAGGACGAGATCCGGGCCGTCTCCGGCTCGGCGCGCCTGGTGCAGGAGACCCTGATCGCGCTCAAGGAAATGATTGCCCCGATCCAGGGGACTTCGCTCGAGGCCGCGAAAGGCTCGCACGCCATCGCGGGGGAGATCACGACGCTGCGCGGTGAGCTGCAGGCGGCGCGCGCCGCCCTCGACGAGTCGCGGGCCGCCCTTCCCAGGCTGGAAGAAGAGGTCAAGCGCCTGCGCGCCTTCTCGACTTCCGTGGAGGATCGGCTCTCCGGATTGAAGGATGCGATCGTTCCGCTGCGTGACCTCGCGTCGCAGACCGCCTCCGCCGCCCAGTCAGGGGCCGCCGGGCTCGCCGCGCTGCGCGAGGAGACGCGCTCCCTGCCCTCCACGCTGCGCACCGCGCGCGAGGAGCTCGAAGCCGCGCTGCGGACCATGAAAGGGGAGATCGAGGTCGGAGTGCGAACCGCGCGCGCGGAGATTGAGACGGAGCTGCGCCGCCAGACCGAGGCCCACGCCGAATTGCAGCGGGAGATCGGCGGCAAGGTGATGGAGGAAATCTCCCTGGTCCTGACCGAGGTGCGGCGCGCCGCCTCGCAGCCCGAGGCGCTGGCGGGGCTCGCCCGAGAGCTCGCGGACGTCCGCACGGCGCAGAAAGAGGCCGCCAAGAGCCTGGGCGCGCTGCGCGACCTGGTGGAGCAGAACCCTTCCGCCGAGCTGACCCTGTCGGCAATCCAACAGATCCAGCAGCAGACCGACTCCTCCACCGCCGGGATCGCGCGATTGGAGGAGATCGTCCAGGGCGGGGACGAGACGCTGCGCCGGATGCGCGAGTCGAACGACAGCGTCGTGAAGGCCTTCGAGGGGTACCATCGGGCGGCCCGCGAGGAAGAGCAGCGCCTGCGCCGGAAAACCGGCCAGGATCACAACAATCGCGGCGTCATCCTCTACTACCGCGGGGCCCTCGAAGCCTCCGAGAAGAGCTTCCGCCAGGCGCTGGAAGTCGACCCGCGCTATGCCGAGGCCTGGAACAACCTGGGGCTGGTGCTGTCGCGCCGGGGCCAGGCGGATGACGCCGCCGCCGCCTTCCAGAAGGCGATCGAGATCGACCCGCAGATGGGCGAGGTGTACAACAACCTCGGCTTCCTGTACCACACCTCGCTGCAGTACGACCGCGCCCTGGAGATGTTCAACCGGGCGCTGCAGAACAGCTCCGATGCCGCGGTCGCCTACACCAACCTGGGGAATACCTACTACAAGCTCAGCAAGCACGAGCAGGCGATCCAATCCTGGAAGCGCGCGCTCGAGCTCGATCCTCTCAATGAGAATGCCCGGCGCTGCCTGCGCATGTACCAGCAGGAGAGCGCATGAAGAGTCACCTGGAGCTCTTCCGGCGCCTGGAACGGGAGGTCCGCCTCTCCGGGGAGAAGCTTCCCATCGACGCCTTCCTGCCCGCGCCCGACTCGCTGCCCACCGAGTTCCCGGATCCTCCTCTCTCTCAAGCTCCGGTCGAGTCGCGCGACCTGGGCGGAGGGTACGAGAACGAGGAGCAGCGTCGCGAGGAACGACGCCGGCTGCGGCGGGTCAGGAAGGCGGCGCCTCCACCCGCCGACGCGAAGCCGCTCAAGCTGGAGGACGAGATCCAGGAGTTCATGAACCGCGACCGCAAGGAAGGCGCCAAGCCGGAAGAGATCAAGGACTTTCTCGGCGGCTTCGATCCCTCGGAGATTCCCGAGGGCTGAAGCCTCTCTCCCAACAGAAGCGGCCTCAGGGCCGGAGCTTGTTCCGGGACCGCACCCTTCGCCATCTGGTACCATCCGCTCCATCGGACGCGCCGGGGAGTGAGCGGGCCTTCCGGAGGATTCCATGAGGCGCTTCGGATTGTTCCATCCGATCTGGATGTCGTTCTACTCGCGCGCCCTGTACCGCGACGTGGCCCAGAACTGGAGAGGGACCGGGTTCCTCTACCTCCTGGTGCTCCTCGCCTTGTCCTGGATCCATCCCATCGTGCAGCTGCACCATCGCGTCGGCGGGATGATCGCAACACTCGGCCCCGCGGTCCTGGCTCAGGTGCCCACCATCTCGATCCATCAGGGCGAAGTGTCGATCCAGGAGCCGCAGCCCTACGTGGTCTCGGTGCCCGGCAGCGCCACGCCCATCCTGGTCATCGATACGACCGGCCGGACGACTCCGGAGAACACCGATGCGTTCCTTCTGCTCACCCGACGCCAGGTGGTGGCCCGCAAGAGCCCGCACGAAACCCGCACGTACGACCTGGCGGGCATCCAGGACCTGACGATCGACAAGAACAGCGTGGCATCCCTTCTGAATCTCGGCCGGCGCTACCTGGCCCCGGTCTCCTATCCCGCAGCGCTCATCGGCTCCTACGTCTACCGCATCCTGCAGGTCCTCATCTACGCCGCGATCGGCATGGCCTTTGCGAGCCTTCTGAAGGCTCCTCTCGAGTTCCCCGAGCTGCTCCGGCTCGCGAGTATCGCCGTGACGCCGGCGATCGTCGCCGATACGTTGCGCGGGATCCTGGAAATAGAATCAAGCTATATCTGGTGGCTCGTCTGCTTTCTCCTGTCGATGGGCTATCTGATGTTCGCCGTGCAGGCGAACTCGGCGGCCGAGCCCGGAGTGCCGGATAGCGACGCCGGTGTCCGGCGGGTGCCGGGGCCCCGCGTGGAGGACCGTCTTGGCTGAGCGGGACGTTTTATCCAAAGGCGCTTTCGAGAAAGCTTTCGCGGTGGTCCGCGAGCAGGCACATCGGACTCCGGTTTTGCGCTGCCGCACCCTTTCACGCCTCGCCGGGCTGGACCTCTTGCTGAAGTGCGAGAATCTTCAGCGCGTCGGAGCCTTCAAGTTCCGCGGCGCCTGCGCCATGCTGGCCATGCTGACTCCCGAGGAGCGCGCCCGCGGGGTGATCACCTATTCCTCCGGGAACCACGCTCAGGCGGTGGCTCTGGCCTCGAGCCTGGCCGGGACTCGTGCTCTCATCGTCATGCCGGAGGATGCGGCCGGGGTGAAGCTGGCCGCCACGAAGGGCTACGGGGCCGAGATCCTCCAGCATGGACGTACGCCGCAGCAGCGGCAGGCCCTGGCGCTGCAGCTCGCCTCCGAGCGGGGCCTCACGATGGTTCCCCCTTACGAGGACCCCCGCATCCTGCTGGGTCAGGGAACGGTGCTGCTGGAGCTGCTCGAGCAGGAGCCGGAGGTGGAGGTGATTCTGGTACCGGTGGGGGGCGGTGGCCTGCTGGGCGGGATCTGCGCCGCTGCACGCCTGTTCCGGCCCGCGCTGGAAATCTACGGGGTCGAGCCGGAGGTGGCCGACGACTGGTACCAGTCGATTGCGGCGGGAGAAATCCGGCGGATCGCGACGGCCGACACGATCGCCGACGGATTGCGCAGTCTGGAGCCGGGGAAAGTACCCTTCCCGATCGTCCGGGAGGTGGTGCGCGGCATCCTGCGGGTGAGCGAGGCGGAGATCCGCCGGGCCATGCTCCTGCTGCTGACGCGCGCCAAGATTGTTGCGGAGCCTTCCGGCGCGGTTTCGGTCGCCGGCGCGCTGGTCCACGCACCCCGATTCGCGGGGCGGCGCGTGGCCTCCATCGTCTCCGGCGGCAACGTCGAGCCCGCGCTTCTCGCTTCCCTCG
Organism: Candidatus Polarisedimenticolia bacterium; assembly: GCA_035764505.1. NCBI lineage: Bacteria > Pseudomonadati > Acidobacteriota > Candidatus Polarisedimenticolia > Candidatus Polarisedimenticolia bacterium. The sequence continues at coordinate 11,353 of DASTZC010000279.1, read as the reverse complement.
CTTCCGAGACGGTCTGATCCCGCGGCACTGCGAAGCCGGATTTTCCTATCCCGCCGCGCGCGGTATCCGGTCGGTCACTCCCGGACAGTAGAGCTGCCGGTAGCCGCACGCGAAGCAGTGCCGGGCGGGAGATTCCGGAAAAGCCTCCCTCTGCTGCGCGCTGAAGAAATCTGCGATGGCGCGCTCCGCCTCCAGCAGCTCGGCCTCGCCGATGGGGACATCGAAGACAACGTCGGGATGGAGGAAATAGAGGCAGGCGCGGACGGGAAGCCGTCCAAAGAGTTCGGCCGCTGCCAGCGCATAGATGCGCAGCTGCAGCCCATAGTCGGCTGCTTTCTCGGCGACCTCCGCGCTGCGTATCCGGCTGGTCTTGTAGTCGACGAGCGTGATTTCCCCGTCGGGGGCGCGCAGGACCAGGTCGATCTGCCCGCGCAGCGTCGAGCCGTGCCGCGCCATGGCGAAGGGAATCTCCTTTTGCGCCTCGCCGGCGGCCGCCCGCCGTCCCAGCGGGCTGCGCCGGAAAGTCTCCACCTGGCGCCGCGCCTCTTCCCGGTCCCGCGGCCCTAGAGCGGACAGCAAGTCTTCCAGGGCGGCTCCATTCCCCTCGGACGCGAGGATCCGGTGAACGCGGTCTCCCAGGACCTCCGCCGGGACCTCGTCGTCCTTGAGGACGGCATCATCGGCAAGTGCGGCAAGCTCCTCTGCTTCGCTCGCCTCACTCGCCTCTCCGGCGTTGCGGCGGCGGGATCCCTGAGGAGCTCCGAGACGGTAACGCAGATGGTAGCGTCGCGGACAGAGGGAATGCTGTACGATTTCGCTCGCCGTCGTCACGAAGGGGGTCGCATCGGCAGGCGGGGAGGACAGGCCGGTCCGCCGCAGAATCTCCCGCGACAAAGCACCCTCACCGGAATCTCCGAGGCCAGGACCCAGCGCCTCTCCTTCTTCCAGCGCGCTGCGCCGCTCGCCGGCCAGCGAGACGAACGACGCCCCTCCCTCGGTCGCGGCATCTCCCTGGGAGAAGCGCAGGCGCGGGTCATCACGCAGGGCGTTCTCGCCGCCCAGCGCCTCGAGGATCGATTTCATCCAGGAGCCCTCGCCCTGCTCGTCCGGCACCGACCAGCCGCTCAGGATCAGATGCTCGCGCGCCCGCGTGACGCCCACGTAGAGGAGACGGTTCTCCTCCCGCTGCTGTGCCTCCTTATCGAGCGCCTCCAGGCGCTCCGTCCCGGCCGGCTTCAGGGATCGGCGGCCCGAGGCGGGATCGTAGAACGACCATCCGAAGCCCTCCCCGCGCCGGAACGTCCCCTCCTGGCGCGCCAGATGCTCGCCGCGCCCCAGGTCGGCGAGGGCGACGAGCGGGAACTCCAGCCCTTTGGCCGCATGGATCGTCATCAGACGCACCGTGTCGTCCTGAGACGACTCCACCATCGCCTCTGATTCGCGCGTCTCCTCGCTCTGGTACTCCTCCAGCAGCTCCGGCAGCGGCAGCCGGGCCGCGTCGCCCCCCGTCTCCCAGCGGCGGACCAGGTCCAGGAGCTTGCCCAGGTTGGCGAAGCGGCGCCGTCCGTTGAAGTGCAGCAACGCGTCGAGCGCCAGGGGGGTGCGCGACAGCAACGATTGCAGGCGCCGCCAGAGGGGCGCGCTGCGGCGGCCGCGGATCTCCTCCAGCAGGAGACGGGACGCTTCGATGCGCCGACGGGAATCCTCGGGAAGATCCCGGGCGCGCTCCAGGCGATCCCATAGTCGCCATCTCCTTCCTTCTCCGAGGCTGACGCGAAGCAGGTCATCGTCCGTGAGACCGCACAGCGGCGAGCGCAGCACCGCGGCGAGCGCCAGATCATCGCGCGGGTTCTCGAGGACGCGCACCAGGTTCATCAGGTCGCGCACCTCCTGGGTCCTGAAGTATCCCCTCCCCTTCTGGACGAAATAGGGAATGCGCCTCTCGGATAGGGCCCGCTCGTAGGTGCGCATCCAGGTGGTGGTGCGAAAGAGGATGGCCACATCGCCGTAGCTCAGCGCGCCGGCCGGCTCTCCGCTCCCGCTTGCCGGGCGCCGCAGCTGGCCTCCTTCCACCAGCGCCGCCAGCCTCGCCGCGAGAGCCGCCGCCTCGCGGCGCCGCGCTCCTGCGGCATCAGGCCCGTCCAGCTTCAGGATTTCCACCGAGGGACAGGCCTTGGCGAGGGCCTCGCAGGCAGTCTGCATCGGCTCGAAGGGCACGCCCCCCGCCTGCCAGAGCGGCGAGGAAAAAAGGCGGTTGGCGAATTCGACCAGCTCCGGGCGGCTCCGGAAGTTCTCCGGGAGGCTGAGCGCGCCGCCTGCCGCGGAGCTGCGTGCCCGCAGATCCTCCAGGATCGATACGTCGGCATCGCGGAAGCCGTAAATCGATTGCTTGGCATCCCCCACCACGAACAGTGCGTTGCCATCGTGGAGAAGTCGGACGATGTCGTGCTGCAGCGGATTGGTGTCCTGGAATTCGTCGAGGAACAGGTGAGTGAAGCGCGCGCGAATCCGGCGCCGGGTCGGCTCGGAGCCGGAGAGGAGATCCCGAACGCGCTGCTCCAGATCGGCGAAATCGAGGGCCGCCAGCGCGCGCTTGCGCCGTCCGTACTCTTCGTCGAAAGAGACGAGGAGATCCGCAAGATTCCGGCGGAAGGGTGCCGCGCGCTTTTCCAGCTCCCGCGCGCGCCAGTCCCACAAGGCCGCGTCGAGATCGCGCAGCGCCGAGGCCAGGCGCGGTCGGGAAGCCAGCCCCTTGAAATCGTAGAGGCGGCGCGATTCACCATAGCGCCCCGCGATCTCCCCCACCGTGCCGGCTTCCGGCAGAGCGCGCAGGCGCGCAGGCAGCTCGGAGAGACTCCGCACCATCGAAGCCTGACGGCCGGTGAGCGGCTCCTGCGCGGCGACAAGGGCCATCTCCCGCAGCGCTTCCTCGAGGCGCGCCAGGGGATCCTCCGACGCCGCGCGCGGCTCCAGCGTGGCGAGCGACAGCGGCATCCCGGCATGACGAATCTTCTCGTACAGGGAGCGCACGCAATCCGACAGGTCGGTGATGCCGGTGGCCTCGAGAAGAGCGGAGAGCTCTTTCTCGTCGCCGCCCAGCAGAACGGCGTCGGCCGCCTCGCGCATCAAGCGGACCGCCTCCATCTCCGGCAGGACGCGAAACCGCGGGTCCACGCCGGCTTCGAGCGCATGCTCGCGAAGCAGCCGCGCGCAGAACGAGTCGATGGTGGCGATGCAGGCGGATTCGATCTCGCGGCGCTCCCGGTCGCGTCCCGCCTCCTCGAAGGCGCGCGCGATGCGGTCCTTCAGCTCGGAAGCCGCTTTCTCGGTGAAGGTGATCGCCAGGATCCGCTCCACCGGGACTCCCTGTCGGAGCACCAGGCGTACGAAGCGCTCCACCAGGACGCGGGTCTTTCCCGAGCCGGCCCCGGCCGTGACGCAGATCTCCGGGAGGTCGGCTTCCACCGCCCTCTCCTGGGCGGCGGTGAGAGGCAGCCGGCTCATGGAGGACTTCCCTCGCCGCCGCCCCAGGGATCGTAGCGGCAGACGTCCGCGACCGGGCAGTTGCCGGCGCCGCAGCGCTTCACATCGAGGGGATGCGTGGCGATGTCTCCGGCACGGGCGGCGGCAATCAGCGCGATGATCCCCTCGCGGGCACGCCGCAGATAGCTTTCGAACTCCCCATCGTCCAGGCGGCGCGAGTGCTTCGGGGGATCCCACTGCTCCGCCAGGGCAGCGCGGCCGACCGCGAAGCGCCGCACCTGCCGGCGCGTCGCCAGCAGCTCGGCGCCGGCCGGCTCCAGATGCAGCACCTCCCGCAGGGCCAGCAGGTAGATGGCCAGCTGGAAGGCCGCGACCTCCTCCGCGGTCGAGGCATTGAAGGCCCTTGCGACCACGTCGGCATCGCTGTACTTGTAGTCGACCACATAGCCAAGCTTCCCCATCGCATCGACATCCACCCGATCGATCCGCCCCGACAGCCTCTCCTCACGTCCTTCCACGAAGACTTGAAGCGGCGGATGTTCGCCCTCCTTCATCCCGAAGGAGACCTCGAAGAATTTCGGACGCAGCGACCCGGCGCGCTGCCGCTCCGTCTCGAGCAGCGCGGCGAGCGCGGCGCGCAGCCGCCAGCCATCGGCGCGGCTCCTGAAAGTGCGCTGCCGCGATCGTGCCGCGGCTTCCAGGTGTCCGCGCAGCGCGTCGAAAGGATCGACCGCACCATCCGCGGCGAAATAGTCGCGCAACGTCGCGTGCAGGATGCCGCCCAGATCGGTCGCCTGCAGCTCGCGCTCCGGCAGGGGCTTGAGCCGGATCCATTGGCGCGCGAAGTGGAGATACGGGCACTGCCGGAAATCGGTCAGAGAGCTGTGGCTGAACGCCGTATCGCGCCGCGCCGCCTCCTCCCGCAGGAGCGGATCGAGCAGTCCGGCCCGCACGCCTCGCAGCGCCGCGCGCAGGCCCGAGCGAAACTCCGGATCGGTGCGCCGCAGATCGTAAAGCGACGCCGCCAGCGCCACCTCGGGCGGCGGAGCCCCGCGCGGATGGCGCGCACCGAGTCCCAGGTAAATCGCCCGATCCAGGTCCTCGGGAAGGATGATCTCTTCCGGAGGAGGCAGGACCCGGCCCGACGAGCGCTCTTCGAGCACTTTCCCCAGGGAAGCCGGATCGACCTGCTTCACCACCTCACGCAGGAAGAAGGAGGCAAGGGTCGGATTGCCGTCGGCGTCGGCCGCGGCATGCGAGATCTGCAGCCGGGAGCATGCCCGGGTAACGGCGGTATAAAAGAGGAAGGCTTCCTCCGCCTGGCGCATCCTCCGATCCGGGAAGCGGAAACCCTCGCGGTTGAGCCGGACCCGATCCTCATCATCCAGGAAAAGGTCCTCTGCGGGCGCCGGGGGGAATTCCCGCTCGAGCACGCCGGCCACGAAGAGATGCGGCACCTCCCATTGGCGAGCTTCCCGCGCATCGATGGCATTGACCGCTTCCCTCCGGCGGTCGGGGAAGCGGAAGGTTGCCACGGCCGCGGCCTCCCGCAGCTCAGCGACCATCGCCCCCAAAGGAATCGGACCTTTCGGATGCACTCCCTTCAGGGCGTCGAAAAGGGAGACGAACGCTCGCAGCGCGGCGCACTCGACGGCGTCTTCCTCTCCCGCCTCCCCGAAAGGCAGGGCGATCTCCTCGAAGCAGCCGATCCACAGCGCCGCCAGCGTCTCGCGCCCGTGTCTCCCACGGAGCCGCTCTCCGGTTCGCCGCAGCGTGTCGAGGAGAACCCCGAGGCGGGGAAGGTCCCTGGACCGGCAGCGCTGCAGCCATCCGGAGGGAGTCTCGGGTGCTCCTTCGCTTCGGATCGACTCCTCGAGGCGATCCGCTTCCTCCAGCGGCGCGCGCGCCAGAAAGCCGGAGCGCAGAAGCCGCAGCAGGACCTGCGGCTCTATCCCCTGCGCCAGGAGAATTCCCAGATCCAGGAGAAACCGCACGATCGGCCGGCCTTCCAGCGGCCGCGATCGCGACACCCGCAGCGGGATGCCGAACCGGCGGAAGGTCCCTTCGAGCAGATCGAGTGCCGGGGAAAGGTCGTGGTAGAGGACGGCGATGTCCCGCCAGGCGATTCCTTCCTCGCGCACCCGGCGGAGGATCGTCCGGGCGATGCTTTCGACTTCGCTCTCCCGGCTGGCGGCGCGCAGGATGCGCAGCGAGCCATCATCCGGGATTCCTTCCCTGGCTTCGGTAAACAGGTCCGCCTCGAGGCGAGCCAGGTGCTTCCCGGTGCGGCGGTTTCCGCGCAGGAACTGCTCTTCGAATCCCTGATCCAGAAACCACGCGCGCGTCGCGCGCGACACCTCGAAGGGAGGGTGGTCGGGATTTTCCGCATCGAAGCTGAGTGTGCAGGTCGACCCGGCGCAGCGCGCGACCAGCGCCTTCAGGATGCCGAGCTGCACGCGCGTGAAATCGTGGAACCCGTCGACCAGAAGGACCGTTTTCCCCCACCGGCTTCCTGCCTCGGCTTCCAGCCGCGCAAGCGCCCGCAGCTCCAGATCCTCCTGATCGAAGCAGGCCGCGCGCTCCAGCCGCACGGCATAGGCTTCAAAAGCCCTGGCCAGATCCCGATGGCGCGGCCCCGCCCGCTCTCCCAGGATCGCCAGGAGCCGGGAGCCCGCCTGGCGCGGCGTCAGGCCGTTCTGCTTCAGCTCCTTGAGCGCCGCGCCCAGGATTCGGCGGAAGCCCCGGGTGTCGCGGATGCGCTCGAAAGCCGGCAGGCTCTCGGATCGCAGCAGGTCGGCCAGCAGCGCGTCTTTGGCCGCTTCCCCCAGGATGCGCTCCGGAAGGACCCCGGCGAGCGCGCGGCTCAGGGTGAAGAAGGTGTGGATGAAATCGTCGCGGAAGGCGGCGAGGCCGCGGTCCAGCAGGACGCCGCGCAGGTGGTCGGCCTGGCCCTGCGTGGGCAGCAACAGAAGAGTGTCACGCCCGCGTCCCTCCCGCAGGAGAGGGACCAGCCGCTCGAGGATCGCGTGGGTCTTGCCGGAGCCAGCCCGGCCGGTCAGCAGCAGCTTCACTGCCCTTCTCGTGTGGGGGGCGTGATTGTAGCATGCCGCTTCCGACGCCGATGTTGCGGGGCCGCTTTGAAACCGGTTAGAGTGCCGCGCGTATTCAGCACCGACAGTTCCCGGGAGCCACCATGCGAAAGCTCGCCTGCGTCTTTCTTCTGTCGATCCTCGTCCTGGCGCCCGCCGGCGCCCGCGCCGCGGCTGGCTCCGCCGTGGTGATCTACGGCGGGACGCTCCTCACCGTGTCCCATGGCGAGATTTCCAAGGGCTCCATCCTCATCGTCGACGGCAAGATCCGTGAGATTGGAACGACGGTGGACGCGCCGCCGGGCGCCGAGGTGATCCTGGCGGACGGCATGTTCGTGATGCCCGGCATCGTCGACACGCATTCGCACATCGGCGTCTACTCCTGGCCCGAGGTCGAGGCCAACTCCGACGGCAACGAGATGACCGATCCGGTGCAGGCCGGGGTTCGCGCCATGGACGCCGTGAATCTCGAAGATCCGGCCATCCTGCGGGCCCTGGCGGGCGGCGTCACGACCATCCAGATCCTTCCGGGCAGCGGCAACGTCATCGGCGGGGAGTCGATCACGGTCAAGCTCCGACCCGGCGCAACGATGGACGAGATGATCTTCGCCGGAGCGCCGCGCGGGCTGAAGATGGCGCTGGGCGAGAATCCCAAGCGCGTCTACGGCGATCGCAACAAGCTCCCCTCCACGCGCATGGGGAACATCTACGTGATGCGCAACGCCTTCCAGCAGGCGAAGGAATACCGCGCCAAGTGGGACGCCTGGGAGAAGAAGCCGGCGGCCGATCGCGGCACCCCTCCGGAGAGGGACCTGAAGCTGGAGACCCTGGCCGACGTTTTGGCCGGGAAGGTGCGGGTCCACGTGCATAGCTACCGCAAGGACGAGATCGAGGCCCTCTTCCGCGTGGCCGACGAGTTCGGCTTCAAAATCGCCTCGCTGCAGCATGGCCTGGAGGCCTACAAGATCGCCGACGAAGTCGCGCGCCGCGACATCGGCGTGGCAACCTTCGCCCATTGGTGGGGCTACAAGTACGAAGCCTGGGACGGAATTCCTCACAACGCCGGCCTCCTGGCGGAGCACGGCGTGAAGGTCGCAATCCATTCCGATTCCGCCGATCTGATCCAGCGCCTCTACACCGAGGCGGCGGTGGCGATGCATTACGGGCTGAAGCGCGAGGATGCGCTGAAGGCACTCACCTTGAACCCGGCCTGGATGCTGGGCCTGGACGGGCGCATTGGCAGCCTCGACGTCGGCAAGGACGCCGACATCGCCATCTTCTCGAAGGACCCTTTCGACGTCTACACCCGGGTGGAGAAGACGCTGGTGGACGGCAAGCTCGTCTACGACCGATCGAAGGCTCCGCCGCCGGCGGTCAACGCGAGTGCTCCGCCCAGCCCGGCGCCCGCCCTGACCGTCACGTCCGGGCCGGACATCACGGCTCCCGCGGGAGGACGATGATGTCCCGACCTCTTGCACGCATCGCCCTCGCAGGCCCTGCCATGGCGATGGCTCTCATTTCCGGCGGACTTGCTTCCGGCGCCCAGACGTCGAAGACGCCTCCCACCGCTTCCCCTTCGGCCGCTCCGGTGGCGATCCTGGGCGGGAAGGTCTTCCCCGTCTCGGGCCCGGCCGTGGAGGGCGCCACCGTGCTGCTCCGGGACGGAAAGATCGAGGCGATCGGGAAGAGTGTCTCGATTCCCGCCGACGCGACGCGCATCGACGCCGAGGGCATGTGGGTCCTGCCGGGGATGATCGATTCACGCACGCACCTGGGAATCTGGGAAGTCGATCTCGATCGGACCACCCGCGACGAGGACGAGCGCTCCGATCCGGTCTCGCCGCAGATGCGCGTCATCGACGCCTTCTACGACGAGAGTGAGAACATTCCGGTCACGCGCCAGATGGGAATCACCTCCGCGCTGGTCACCCCGGGCGAGGACAACCTGGTCAACGGCCAGAGCGCGCTGGTGGATCTCTCCGGCGAGGACCTGGATCAGGTGTTGGTGAAGTTCCCGGTCGGAATGCACTTCAGCCTGGGCGAGCCGCCGAAGGCGCGTTACGGCGCCCGCACGCAGCTTCCCTCCACCCGCATGGGGAACGCCGCCCTGATCCGGGCCAGCTTCCTGAAGGCCAAGGATTACCTGAGCAAGTGGGACACCTTCGAGCACAAGAAGCTGGAGTGCGACACGAGCAAGGGAAAGTCGAAGGGGAAAAAAGAAGACAAATGCCCGCCTGAGCCGCTGGCTCGCGACCTGGAGATGGAGGCGCTCGCCGGCGTCCTCAAGGGGGAGACCCCGGCAATCTTCCGCGCGCAGCGGATGGACGACATCCTCACGGCGATCCGGCTGGCCGAAGAGTTCAAGATCAGAATGGTCCTGAGCCACGGGGCCGAGGCCTACAAGATCGCCTCGCTGCTGGCCGTCAAGAAGATCCCGGTGCTGGTCGGTCCCATCACCACGCAGCCCAGCGCGATCGAGACCCTCGGCGCGATCTATGAGAACGCCGCCCTGCTGGCCGACGCCGGGGTGAAGATCGCCATTCAGACCGACCGGACCAACGACGCGCGGACCCTTCCCTGGGAAGCCGGGCTGGCCGTGGCTTACGGCCTGCCCTGGGACACGGCGCTGCGGGCCGTGACCCTGTCGCCCGCCGAGATCTTCGGCGTCGCCGATCGGCTTGGCAGCCTCGAGCCGGGCAAGCGCGCCGACGTCATCGTCACCACCGGCGATCCCTTCCAGCCTCTCACGCAGGTGAAGCATCTCTTCATCCGCGGGCGCGAGCGCACGCTGCGCACGCGCCAGGACGACCTGGCCGATCGCTACCGCTGAGGATCTCTCAACGCCTTCGCTTCTCTCCGGCCCGCTGGCGTTCCACGGCACCATTCCCGATTCCATCTTGTCGACGCGGGGATTTCCCCGGTACCTCTTCGATCGAGACACACTCATCCGTCCCAGCCGGAGGATGGCCATGCTTGCAAAAACCCACGCTCAAGTAGGCACGCTGCTCTTCGGACTTCGGGGCACCTCCCTCGGGAAAGGCCGGTCCCGCTTCTCGAAGCGGCTTCGATGCGGCCGGATCTCAGGTCCGTCCTCCTGGGGGCGAAGGACGGCGACCGCGGGCCGCAGGCAGGGCAGGATATCGAGGACCGTGATCATTCCGGGAGAGCCGGATTCTTCCACACTCCCGGGACCGGGCGGCGGCAGGCGGGACAGGAGCCCGATAGCAGGCGGTTGGCCAGGATGCGATAACCGAGGCGTTCGATGAGAAGCTCGCCGCAGCCGGGGCAGCGGGTATTCTCCCAGTCGCCGACGCGCCCCGGAAGGTTTCCGGCATAGACGAACTGCAATCCGGCCTCGCGCCCGATGTCCACGGCCCGCAGCAGCGAGTCCACGGGCGTGTCGTCGGGATCGGTCATCTTGTAGTCCTTGTGGAAGGCGGTCACGTGCCACGGGATTTCCGGGGAGACCGAGGCGAGAAATCGTGCGATGTCCCTCAGCTCCTGGCTAGAATCGTTCCATCCGGGGATCACCAGCGTAACGATCTCGACCCAGAACCCCATCCCCTTCAACCGCCCAATCGTCTCCAGCACCACCTTGAGCTGGCCCCCGAGAGCGCGGTAGCTTGCCTCGCGAAACGACTTCAGATCCACCTTGTAGAGATCGACCCACGGGCGCAGGTAGGTCAGGACCTCCTCGGTCCCGTTGCCGTTGGAGATGTAAGCTCCCACCAACCCTGCCTCGCGACCCTCGCGGAACACCTCCACCGCCCATTCGCTGGTGATCAGCGGCTCGTTGTAGGTCGACGCCACCACCGGCGCCCCGGCGCGCATCGCGCGCTCCACGATCTCCCGAGCGCTTACGGGCTGCGGCCGACCCGCCGCCTTGGGATCCCGAATGCTCTGGGAGGTGAACCAGTTCTGGCAGTAGCCGCAATGGTAGTCGCACCCCAGCATGCCGAAGGAGAGGGCACTCCGTCCGGGAAGGGCGTGGAAGAAAGGCTTCTTCTCGATCGGATCGACCTGCAGGGCCCCCACGTAACCGTGGGGGACGATCAGGACACCGCCCTCGTTGCTGCGAACCTGGCAGATTCCGGCACGGCCTGGCCGGATCAGGCAGCGATGGCCGCAGGCAAAACAGGTGAGGGACCCGTCGGCGTGCTTCCGATATAGCTCCCCCTCCCGAGTCAGCCGGCTCAGCGCGTCGGCCAGGACCAGATTCCGGGGCATGCGAAGCTCCGCTATCATCCGACCGGGGACAAGTGCTATTTTACTGCAAGCAAAGGTGAATCCCTCGTTGACAACCCCCACCCTTTCCAGTATAAGTTCCCCCGTTTTTTCGATCCCCCTTCATTTCGGTGTTCCATCGCGCGACCGCGCGTCTAGGGTTTGAGTCACGCTCGTCTCACCACGAGCCTGGAGGAGCCGCTAGGATGTTCGTCTCCAAGAAAATGTTCCTGACCAAGGGGGTCGGCCGCTCGAAGGAGAAGCTCACCAGCTTCGAGCTGGCGCTGCGGGACGCCGGAATCGCACACTTCAACATCGTGCGCGTGTCGAGCATCTTCCCTCCCGGCTGCAAGATCATTCCGAAGAAGGAAGGCCTCAAGTACCTGCGGGCTGGAGAGGTGGTTTTCTGCGTCCTCTCGGAAAACGCCACCAACGAGCCGCACCGCCTCATCGCGGCTTCGACCGGGATCGCCATCCCCAGCAAGCCGGACCGCCACGGCTACCTTTCGGAGCACCATTCCTACGGAGAGACCGAGGACAAGGCGGGAGATTACGCG
>DASTZC010000278.1 GCA_035764505.1 Candidatus Polarisedimenticolia bacterium | reverse complement strand
CCGAGGAGCTGAGGACTTCGGTGATACTCAGGGATCTTCAAGGATTGTCGTACTCCGAGATTGCGGAGACCCTCAAGGTGGCGGTCGGAACGGTCAAGTCGAGGATTCATCGCGGTCGGCTGGAGCTGGCGCAGCTGCTGATGGAAGGGCGCGCAGCAGGACCGCAGGCCGCCGACGCCGAAGAGGAGAGCGGCGCATGACCCACGAGAAGTTCCAGGAGCTGCTGGGAGATTACGCCGAAGGAATGCTGCCGGTCGGAGCCATGTCCGCTTTCGGCAGGCATCTCGCCTCGTGTCCGTCCTGCGCGGCGCTCACCGACGCCTACACCTCGGCGCTCGCTGATCTGCATGCTTTTCCGCGGCTCGAGGTGCCGTCCGGATTTACCGAGCGGGTGCTGGCGCGCACCACGCGCCGGCCGCCGCTCTGGTCGGTGGTCGCCGGCTGGCTGGGTCTGCCGCGGCTTCGCCTGAACCCCGCCGCGGCGGGCGCCCTCTGCTCGCTCGTCCTCGTCCTGGTCATGGGGACCTCCGAAGGAAAGCGCGTGGTGCGCGAGCTCAACATGGCGACGCATCGCACCTACAGCAATGCCGTTCGCCTCTACGTGAAGAGCTCCGATCTCAAAGAGACGGCCGCGGCGGTCGGCAAGCAGATCCCCGGTCGGCTGGAAGGAACCGTGGACTGGGTGCGCGAGCGATGGGGCAAGAAGCCCGAGAATGCGCCCGAGCCGAAGCGCGAGGGCGGGGAATCGAACAGCCGGCAGGTGACCGACGCCCCGGCATCCGCCTGATCCACACCGGAGAGGGCCCGAACCTCAGGAGACGACTCGAATGAAGTGCACCTTCCATCCCGAAGTGGACGCCCTGTCGGATTGCCGTTTGTGCGGCAGAGCGCTGTGCGCCTCCTGCGCCGTGGAGATCAAGGGGTCGCCCTATTGCCGCGAGTGCCTGGAGAAGCGGGTCGAGCAGCCGGTCCAGGTTCCTGCCATGGCTCCCCTTCCATTGCACCGATACTCTCCCCGCAAGGCAGGCTGGCTCGCCGTGGTTCCGGGGCTCGGGCTCTTCTACCTGCAGCAATACTTCAAGGCCCTGACGGTTGCAATGCTGTTCGTGGGAATGTGCCAACTGGCCGATCACACCCACGGCGACGCCGGCTTTCTCATCCCCATCGCCTGGATTGCGCAGATGGTGTACACCGTTCAGGAAGCGCGGCGGCTGAATCGTGCCGGAGTCCCGGAGGAAGTCGTCGAGCCCGCCCCGGCCCGCGAGAAGGATTCGCCGGTGTGGGGCGTCATCTTAATCGTCGTCGGCACGCTGTTTCTGCTCGATCAGTGGGATCTCCTCGATTTCGGATATCTCTTCGAGAGGTTCTGGCCCGTCCTGATCATCGTTCTGGGAATCCAGATGCTCCTGCGCGCGCGCCGCGAGAATTCCCAGTCAGCGATTTCCTGAGGCCTCGGGCGGAGTCGCGGCGTTATTCCCCGTTCGCCGATCTCCTTCTTTCTCGACCAGCACGTATCCCTGGTCGGTCACGAAGATCTTGAACAGGCCCCCATCGGCGCTCATCCAGGGGGTGCGGCGCATGGCGGTGCGGGTCAGCGGGACCCAGCCCGGATGCCTGAATGCCAGGTACCAGGGAGCATACGCCCCGGCGACGGGAGCGCGGCTTTCCGCATCGCGCTCGGGCAATCCCGAGCTTTGGCTGGTCGCCAGGACCGATTCGACCCGGTGCCCGCTCTCGAAGCCGAGCCAGCGGGGTACGGCCCGCCAGTCGAGGAACTCCCCTTCCAGCGCCCAGCGGGCGCCGACGAGATCCACCTCCGATTTTCCATGCCCCGGGTGCGTCTCCCCGAGATCCAGCGTGAGGCGCATGCGACCCGGCTCTTTCGCCTCGGCACGGATGCTCCCGATCTCCCGGGTCCCCTCGTAGGGCTGCAGTCCTCCCTGCAGTGTGGACGCGGCCAGCAGCAGGATGCCGCACCCGGCGGCGACCCAGGAGCCGACGGCGAAGAGCGCATAGTCGGTCGCCGATCCTTGAAGGTAGGCGCGCCCCTTGCGGAATTTGCGCGACAGCATGCGCAGGAAGCCGGAGCTGAAGCGCAGGGCATAGTAGAGGGCGGGCAGGGCGAGAAGGAAACCAAAGAGGGTGAGCCGTGAAGCCGGCAGAACGGTCATGTCAGCTTTCCGGCGGCGCGGCGCTGCAGGTGCCTGCCGATTGCACCGCACAGGCGCTCCTTCAGGGAGGCGTCGTCGATCAATTGCGCGGCGCGCAGGATCTCCTCGGGCGCCGCGGTCGCCGGCACGGCCTCCGGCCGATCGTCGCCGCGGTGCACGGCTTCATGCGGATCGATGACCACCCGGATGCCGCCTATCTTTTCGATTCCCTTCCGGTGGCGGAGCCTGTCCAGCAGGACCTCACGCACCTCTTCGACCTGACGCTGCCAGCGGTGATCTCCCACCACCAGCTCGAGCACTCCTCCGGACACGCCGGCGGGACGCGCGGCTCGCGCCAGCGTGGGACCGGCCGCGTCCCACCAGGCCTTCAGGAGGGCGACGGCCGCCGGGTCGGCGGCGATCTCCCGGACCTCGACCAGCCGCCTCACCGATGCGCCCCCCTAACCTGAAGATCTCTTGCCCTGAGCATGAGTGCCTTGACGGGAAAGGCGCCTTCGCCGCATGATACGCCGGCTTTCCAAGGAGAGCTGCCATTACCGAGACATCCGCCTCCGCGCCACGCTGCCGCTTTCTGTCCAGCCTCGGAGGGACGCATCGCTGTCCCGATCCTCCCTTCCGCGAAGGGTTCTGCCGCTTCCATTTCGCGGCCCTGCAGCGGGGCGAGCTGCTGCCCAACGGCCAGATCGACGAGCACCTCACCGACCAGCACCGACGCCGCGCCCTGAACTACCACGGCATCCCGCTGGAAGCCGACACGCCCCCCGACCCGTTTCATCGCTGATAGCGCTCCACCGCCTGATTGTGCTCGGCCAGCGTGGCCGAGAAGACATGCTGTCCATTGTTCATCGAGACGAAATAGAGGTACCCGGTCGAGTCCGGGAAGACCGCCGCCTTGAGGGAATCCTTGCCCGGATTGGCGATCGGGCCCGGCGGCAGCCCGGCATAGGCGTAGGTGTTGTAGCGCGAGTCGAGGCGCAGGTCGCTGCGCGTGATCTTTCCCTTGTAGCGATCGCGCATCACCAGCGCAAAGATGATGGTGGGATCGCACTGCAGCTTCATTCCCTCCCGCAGCCGGTTGTGGAACACCGAGGCGACCAGTCCCCGCTCCTCGGGCCGGGCGGTCTCCTTCTCGATCAGGGAGGCGAGGGTCACCAGCTGCCGGATGCTCAATCCGGAGGTGCGCGCCGCCTCCTTCCACGATTCCTCCCAGCGGAGCCGGTGGCTCAGGACCATCTGGTCGACGATCTCGCGCGCGCTCGTCCCGCGCACCAGCGCGTAGGTGTCGGGATAGAGATACCCTTCGAGATCGGTCGCCTCGGGATCGAGGTCCTGGATCCGCGAGGTCTGCAGGAACTCGTTGCGGAACTCCTCCTGGGTCCCGAACCCCTCCTCGATGAACAGGGCGAAGATCTGGCCGCTGCGAAGCCCCTCCGGAATCGTGACACGATGGTAATAGACGTCGCCCCGAGCGATCTTGTCGAGGACCTGGCGGGCCGTGAGCGGCCCTTCGAAGAGGTACTCCCCGGCTCGCAGCTTGCCGCCCCGCCGCGTGAGGATGAGATAGAGGCGCCCGAAGGAGCCGCTGCGCAGCACTCCCTTTTCCTGAAGCAGGCTCAGGATGTCCTGGGCGGAGCGGTGCGGGACCTCGACCAGGATCTTGTCGCCGTCGTAGCCGCGATACGGCACTTCGGCCCACAGGTAGTAGAGCACCAGTCCCATCACGACGGGAACCCACAGCACGATGCCCAGCAGCGTCAACACGGTGCGCACCGGCGAGCCCTGCCGCGAGCGCCGCGTCGCTTTTGGACGGCTGCCGCGCGCCGGGCTCACTCGGAAGCTCCCGCGGTGTTGCGGTAGTCCAGATATCCCTGCAGGATGATGCTCGCGGCCAGGGAGTCGATGACCTGGCGGCGCTGCTCCCGGCGCACCTCCGATTCGATCAGGGTGCGCTCGGCCTGCACGGTGGTGAGACGCTCGTCCCAGGTCTCCACGGGCAACCCCAGCGCCGATTGCAGCCGCGCCGCGAACTCCTGCGCCTGCTTCGCCTGCTCCCCCGCCTCCCCGTCCATGCGCAGCGGCAGCCCGACCACGATCCGCAGGATCGCGTGGGTCTCGACCAGGCGCCTGAGGGCCGCGAGATCCTTCTTCCAGCCGATCCGCGTCAGCGCCGGGATCGGCGCCGCCGTCCATCCGAGCGGATCGCTCAGGGCCAGTCCGATACGCTTCGTCCCCAGGTCCATCCCGAGGCAGCGCTCCACGGAACCCATCATCACTCTCCCACGGACTGCTTCGCCCGGCTCATTATCTTCGATTTCACGAGCCCCTTGACAAGGCGATTGCGGCGGTCGAAGATGCGCGCAGCATGACCGAGCTCCCGTTCAGGAATTCCCGCGAAAGCGTCTCCTCGCTGCTGGCCTCCCTCGAGGCCCTGCTCCTCGAAAAAGGGCGCGTCTCCTCGGAAGAAGCCTGCCGGCTGCTCCTCAATGCGGCGCATGTCCCCGCTTCGCTGGCGACTTCGATCCTCGACTCGGCCTTGTCGCACGACCGGCGGTTCGAGATCCTCGAAGAAGGATTCGTCCGGCTGACCCCGTCGGCGCCGATCCCATCCGCCTATCTGGAGCAGCTCGATTACACCGTGGTGGACCTGGAGACCACCGGCGGCTCCGCCCTGGATCGCGTCATCGAGGTGGGAGCGGTGCGGGTGGAAGGAATGCGACCGGCGCGGGAGTTCTCGGCGCTGGTCGATCCCGGCATCCCGATCCCGGCTTTCGTGAGCTCCATGACCGGCATCCGGGACGACATGGTGGCCGGGGCCCGCCGCTTCGAGGAGATTGCCGACGAGTTCGCCTCCTTCGTGGGCGATTCGGTCATGGTGGCGCACAACCTGCCGTTCGACTGGGGGTTCGTCAACCGCGAGCTCGCCCGCTACCGCGGCTTCGTCCTGGCGAACCGGCGCCTGTGCACCGTGCGCATCGGCCGCAAGCTGCTGGCCCATCTGCCCGACCGCCGCCTCGACACGGTCGCCGCCTACTACGGCATCGCCATCGACGGGCGTCACCGGGCCCTGGGCGACGCGCGTGCCACGGCGTCAATCCTCGTCAAGTACGTGGGAGAGCTGCGCGATCTCGGGGTCCGGACGCTGGAGGAGCTGGAGGGATACCTGGCGGGGAAGCCCGCCGCGGAGGCAACCTTTAACGCGCCGCTGCCGCCGCAGGAGTCGAGCTCTTCTCCTGCCAGTGCTTGATCTTGAGACGGTAGGCGACGGGATCGAAGTCGGGACTGTTCTCCGTCGTGTGGCAGGTCACGCAGAAATCGTTCCCCACCACCCCGTAGCCCTCTCCCATCTTCTCGGGAAGCTCGTTGCCCGGCCCGTGGCAGGCTTCGCACTGCACGTTCATCAGATCGGGAGTCGACTTGGCGTTCACGTAGCCGGTGGGGCGGCGGAACCCGGTGGTGTGGCAGCCGACGCACTCGGGATTGTAGTCCTGGTTCTTCTCCTCCAGGATTTTGAACGCGTGTGCGTGAGTGGTCTCCTGCCAGATGCGGTATTCCTCGGCGTGGCATTCCTTGCAGGCCGTCGACTTCACGTAGGAAGTTCCCGAGTAGTTGCTGCGCATGGCGGCGGCATCCACCAGCGGGGCCTCCTTCTTGTGAATCTCGTTGATGGCGATCCGGTTCTTCTCCACCAGGTCCATAATGCCGGGATCGTCGGGTACCGCCTTCCCCAGGTTCACCAGCGAGGCGTCGGTCCGCGCCAGCTTGCCTTCCTCCCCGAAGAAGACCCGAACCTCCCCCAGCTTCTTTCCCTGGTTGCCGACGTAGGCCAGCCGCGCCGGCAGGGCGCTCTTGGCCTCCTCCGCCGGCACGGGGATGCTCTCCTGGGTCATGACCGGCCCGAAAGCGCCCAGGTACAGATCGATTCCCCGCACTTGCCGCGCCAGATCCTTGGTCTGGTCCGGCTCCAGGGTGACGAGGGCCACGACGAGGTCGGATTTCTTCTTGAGATCGGGAACCACCGAGCGCGCGGCGGCAACCGGATCGAGCGTGACGATGCGCCTTCCGTCGGGCGTTGCCGCCGACAGCCCGGCGTTCATCCGCGCCAGCCCCAGGATCCCGACGCGCACTTTCTTCTTGCCCGCCGTCACCGTCTTCACCAGCGTCGGGGTGAAGGCAGGCTTGCCGCTGTCCTGATAGACCAGGTTCGTGCTCACCAAAGGCACCGCCGCGGCGCGCGCCCACTCCTGGATCTGGGGCATGCCGAACAGCAGCTCCCGCTCACCCAGGTTGGCGACGGAATAATGCAGACGTCCCATGGCGTCGAGCAGCGTCTGGGTGTTGCGCTTACCCGCTTCGGAAGTGTCGCCGGCGAAATTCCCCGAGTCGAGCCACAACTCCGGAGAATCGGGAAAGCTCTTGGCGAATTCCTTGGCGTAGCCCGCCCGACGGGCGAGCCCCCCGGAGGGGTTGTGGGGTCAGCCGCAGGGCTCCGTCCATCCCATCACTTCACCCGTGAACATCAGGGCGAGGGCGGGAGGCGGGCCGCCCACGACAGCGGCGCCCCGCGCGTCTATCGGCGCGATTTCGGAGCCCGAGGCGGAGTCGAGCAGCAGGAAGGCGAACGCCAGAACACTGGCGATCAACACCAGCCAGCCGGCGCCGAAAGCCGCGCGATTCCTGCGATGGCGGAACAGCTTGTTCAGGATCGTCATGTGAGGGCTTATTATAGTTTCGGACCTCGTGGAGTTCAACGCTTTCGCTGCGGAGATCGGCTCAACGAATGCTGCCCCTGGACCGTCCCCTGTTCCTCTCCTCCGCCTCCTCCAGGCGGGCGGATCTGCTGCGCCGGCTCGGCGTGAAGTTCCAGCAGCACCCTCCCGGGGTGAGCGAGGAGATCCAGCATGAAGAGCGGCCCGAAGTGCTGGTGCAGCGCCTGGCGGTGGAAAAAGCCCAGGCCGGCGCCCGATTCGCTCCGGACCGCTGCCTGATCGTCGGCTGCGACACGGTGGTGGTCTCCGGCACCCGGATTCTCGGCAAGCCCCATAGCCGCTCCGAAGGGAGGGAGATGCTCCTTTCCCTGGCGGGGCGGTCCCATCTCGTCCTGTCGGGGCTGGCCCTGCTCCTCAGGCCGGAGGGTCAATGGGCCATGGGGGTCTCCGAGACCCGGGTGACCTTCCACTTCCTCCCTGCCGCCGCGGTGGAGCGCTATCTCGACACCGAGGAATATCGCGACAAGGCGGGTGCCTACGCCCTGCAGGGGGCCGCCTCCCTTTTCGTGGATCGCATAGAAGGCAGCGCCACCAACGTCATCGGGCTTCCCGTGGACCTCTTCCCCCGCCTCCTGGGCCAGCTGGGACTTTGGTTTCCGGAAGCCTGACGCGTCAAATCCCCGACGCCCATCACCCTTCCGTCCTACTCCCTCTCTTGCCCCCGGCCGATCGCGGAGCCTACATTCCCCGGGAGGACTGCATGGAAACCACCCTGCTCGATGATTATGAGAAGATCATCCGGGTCCGGATCGGCGGCCAGGAGTTTCTCGTTCCCGAGAACAACACTCTGCTGCGCATCCTGCAGCACCTCTCCTGCGAGATCTCCTACAGCCGCTTCTGCTGGAACGGCGACTGCCACAACTGCATCTTCGCCTACCGCTCCGGTCCGCTGGAGAAGAAGGCGCTGGCCTGCAGGGTGAAGGTGGCCGAAGGGATGGAGATTCTCAACCTGCCCGAAGGAATCCAGTTCAAGTGAAGCGTTCCGCCTGAGTTTCGGCCCGGGGGACAGCCGTCATGCCGCGCGCAAGACGCCAGGCGTCGTTCAGTGGAAGACGCCAGGCGTCGTTCATCCTCCTGCTGATTCTGCTCCTGCTTGCCGGCTTCGAGGCCGGCGCCCGCGCGATCGTGTCCTACCCGCCGATCTTCCGCCGGGTGGCGCGCCAGAGCTCGCCGGCCTGGCGCCTCGAATGGGCGAAGCGTCGTCGATCCTCCCTTCCCGCGCCTTATACCTTCGATGTCTACGATCCCGAGCGCGGTTGGGCGCTGCAGGGCGGCCTGCGCAGTTTCACGATGCCGGAAGGCAAGTCCCTGAGCACCAGCTCGCGCGGCGTGCGCAGCGAAGTCGAGATCCCCTACGAGCATCCGGCACGAGGCCGGCGAATCGCCGTCCTGGGAGACTCGTTCACCTTCGGGGAAGGGGTGTCGGATCGGGAAGCTTATCCTTTCGTGCTCGATCAGCTCCTTGCCGAGCACGAGGTCATCAACTTCGGAGTTCACGGGTACGGGCTGGACCAGATGCTTCTCTATCTGCGGACCGAGGTGGTCAAATACCGTCCCGACGTGGTCGTGCTGGGCTACGTGGACGAGGACATCTACCGGAACCTGCTCTCCTTCAGGGACTACGCGAAGCCGCGCTACCTTCTGCTGAGTGATCGTTCCCTGCGGCTCGAGAACGTGCCGGTGGCCCGTCCCGAGGATCTGCTTTCCACGGAGCTCCTCTATCCCCGCGCGCTGGATCTAATCGAAATGACTCTGCAGGCAAGACGGTGGAGAAACGGGGCCAACCGGCGGGAGGCCCAGACCATCAGCCGGGCCATTCTGGAGGAAATCGTCCATTCCGTTCGTGGGGCGAAAGCGGTTCCCCTCTTCGTCTATCTGCCGGTGGCAGACGATCTGCTGGATCGGAGTCCCGCGCTCAATCGCGGGGAGCGATTTCTGAGCTCGGTCTGCGCCCGCGCGGGATTGCGCTTCCATTCCCTGCGGCCGGGAATCTCGGCCGCCATCGATCCCGCGGATCGCCGCGCGGCGCGAGGCCACTGGCCGGCGCGCGTGCATGCGCTGGCGGCCGCGGGAATTCGGGACATTCTGATCGCGGAGGGGGAGGTCGATCACCGCTAGAGATTGAGAGCTATTCCCCGCCTCTCCACCGCAGCACAGGACGGCGTGCCGCGGAGGCCTCATCGAGTCTGCCGACGGGGGTGGAGTGGGGCGCCGCGTGCAGCAGCTCCGGGTCCTCCTCGGCCTCCCGGGCGATGGCCAGCATGGCGTCGACGAAGGCATCCAGCTCCTCGATGCTCTCGCTCTCCGTCGGCTCGATCATCAGGGCGCCCTTCACGATCAGAGGGAAGTAGATGGTCGGAGGATGGAAGCCGTAGTCCATCAGCCGCTTCGCCACGTCCAGCGTCCTGACCCCGAAGCGCTCCAGGTTCTTGTCGGAGAGGATCACCTCGTGCAGGGAGGGAGATGAATACGGAAGATGATAGGTGCCTTCCAGCTTCCGGCGCAGGTAGTTGGCGTTGAGCACCGCCGTCTCGGCGATTTCCTTCAGGCCCGCGGCGCCGTTGGCCAGAATGTAGGCGGCCGCCCGCACGTGCATGCCGAAGTTCCCGATAAAGCCGTGCACCTTGCCGATGCTCGAGGGGAACTCGGAGCTGAACCGCCACCCCGCCTCGGCGCGCACGACGCGCGGCACGGGGAGGTAGGGAGAGAGAATCTCCTTCACGCCGACCGGGCCGCTTCCGGGACCGCCGCCGCCATGGGGCGTGGAGAAGGTCTTGTGCAGGTTCGAGTGCATGACGTCGACGCCCATGTCCCCGGGGCGCGCGACCCCCACGAAGGCGTTGAGATTCGCACCGTCCAGGTAGACCAGAGCGCCGACGGCGTGGACGGCATCGCAGATCTCGCCGATCTCCCGCTCGAAGACCCCCAGGGTGTTGGGGTTGGTCAGCATCAGAACCGCGACATCCTCGCGCAGGCGCTCCTTCAGCTCCTTGAGGCTGACGCAGCCGCGCTCGTCGGAGGCGATCTCCTCGACGCGATAACCGCACAGGTGCGCCGAGGCGGGGTTGGTCCCGTGCGCCGAGTCGGGGATCAGGACGACCTGGCGTGGATCGCCGCGCTGCTCGTGATAGGCGCGCACCATCCGGATGCCGGTGAACTCCCCCTGGGCCCCCGCCGCAGGCTGCAGAGTGAAAGCGCTCATGCCGGTGATCTCGCACAGGTACTTCTCGAGATCCGCCATGACCTGCAGGCAGCCTTGCGAGGCTTCCTCCGGGAGCAAGGGGTGCGCTTCGGCGAAACCCTCCAGGCGCGCCACCTTCTCGTTGACCTTCGGGTTGTACTTCATGGTGCACGAGCCGAGAGGATACAGCCCGTCGTCGTTCGCGTAGTTGAGCTTCGAAAGGCGGGTGAAATGACGCGCGATCTCGCGCTCCGAGAGCTCCGGAAAGCCGGGAATCTCCGCGCGCGTCAGCCGCGCGTCGAGAGGCGGCGCGTCGGGCCCGTCCCAGCGGGCGACATCCGCCCCCCGCTTTCCCGAGACACTCTTCTCGAACAGCAGCCCTTCGCGGCGCTTCGCAGGGATCCGCGGGCTGCTCACAGGACCTCCTTCAGGGAAGCGGCCAGCTGCTCGATCGCCGCCTTGCCGTGCACTTCGGTGACGCAGATCAGCAGCTCGCGCCCGCGCTCGGGGAAGTATCTCTCCAGCGGCAATCCGGCCACGACGCCCTGGTCCAGGAGCCGGCGGTGCACCGGGGCTGCCGCGCCTGGCAGCTCGAGGACGAACTCGTTGAACACCGGACCGGCATGCGGCACGCGACATCCGGGGATCTGCCCCAGCAGGTTCCGGGCATATTCGGCGCGCGCACGGTTCTGCAGCGCCAGCTCGCGCATCCCCTGCTTTCCCAGCGTCGCCATAAAGACGGTGGCCGCCAGCATCATCAGCCCTTCATTGGTGCAGATGTTGGACGTGGCGCGCTCGCGCCGGATGTGCTGCTCGCGCGTGGCCAGGGTCAGCACGTAACCCAGCCGCCCGCTCGCATCCTTCGCCTGGCCCACCAGGCGTCCCGGCAGCTCGCGCACCCATTCGGAGCGCACCGCCATGAAGCCCAGGTAGGGACCGCCGAAGGAAAGCGGCACACCGAAGGACTGGGCCTCGCCCAGCACGACATCCGCTCCCAGATCACCCGGAGCTTTCAGCAGCCCCATGCTGACGGCTTCGGTCACCGCCACGATGCACAGGGCTCCGGCGGCATGCGCCGCCTCGGCGATCGGTCCGATCTCCTCGATGCGTCCCAGGAAGCTGGGCTGCTGGACGACCACCGCCGCGGTGTCGGGCCCCAGGCTGCGCTGCAGTCGATCCCGGTCCACGGCGCCGTCGGCACCGGCGGGGACGCTCTCCAGCCGCACGCCGAGGGTCGACGTCAGGGTGCGGGTCACCGCCAGGTATTCCGGATGGACATGTCCCGCGATCGTGACGCGGTTGCGCCGTTTGGCGCGGTGCGCCAGCAGGACGCCTTCGGCCAGGGCCGAGGCGCCGTCGTACAGCGAGGCGTTCGCCGCATCGAGACCCGCCAGCTGGCAGATCATCGTCTGGAACTCGAAGATGGTCTGCAGCGTTCCCTGGCTGAACTCCGGCTGGTAGGGGGTATAGCTGGAGTAGAACTCGGCGCGCGACAGGATGTGATCCACCACCGCGGGGGCGAAGTGGCGGTAGGCCCCGGCCCCCAGGAAGATCGAGGCGGTGTGGGGATCGAGGTTCTGCTCCGCCATCTTCCTCAGATGGGCGACGAGATCGGCCTCGGCCATCGCGGGGGGCAGGCGCAAGGGCGCGCGCAGGCGAAATTTCTCGGGGATCGAATCGAACAGCGTCTCGACCCGCTCCAGTCCGAGGCTCGCCAGCAGGGCGCGGCGCTCGGATGGGCTGGTGGGAATGTAGCGCACGATCTAATGGCCCTCTTCCACGAAGCTGCGGTAGGCGTCGGCGGAGAGCAGCGTCTTGGCTTCGGCGGCATCGCTCAGCTTCACCTTGAGCAGCCAGCCCTCCCCGTAGGGATCGGCGTTGACCCGCTCCGGATGATCGCGCAGCGAGTCGTTGACCTCCAGGACTTCCCCCGACACCGGGGCGTAGATCTCCGAGACGGCTTTCACCGATTCGATCGTCCCCAGCTCCTCGCCTCCCTTGAGGCTCTTCCCCTTCTCCGGCAGGTCGACGAAGACCACGTCCCCCAGCTCCGACTGGGCGTAATGGGTGATGCCCACCGTACCCACTTCTCCCTGAAGGCTCAACCACTCGTGCTCCCGCGTGTACCGCAGTGCCGCGGGATAGGGCTGTTTTTCCTCGGTCATGACGGCCTCTTGTAGAAGGGGGTCTTGACGATCTTCCCCGATACGCCCTGGCCCCGGATGACCACCTCGATATCCCGGCCGATGCGCGCCGCTTCCGCCGGGAAGTAACCCAAGCCGATGCTCTTCTTGAGAAAAGGGGAAAAGGTGCCGCTGGTCACCTGGCCCACCTCGTTCCCGTCCACCCGCAGCGGATAGCCGTGGCGCGGGATGCCGCGGCCGGTCAGCTCGAATCCCGCCAGCCGCCGCGCCACCCCCTCCTCTTTCTGGCGGCGCAGGACTTCCGATCCGAGGAATTCTCCCTTATCCAGGTGGACCATGAAGCCCAAACCTGCCTCCAGCGGCGTGGTGGTGTCGTCGATGTCGTTCCCGTACAGCGGCATGCGCGCCTCCAGCCGCAGGGTGTCGCGCGCTCCCAGCCCGCAGGGGATCAAGCCATCGCCTTCGCCCGCCTGGAGCAGCGCGCGGTAGAGAGGCTCTGCTCCCGAGGGCTCGAGGTAGATCTCGAAGCCGTCCTCCCCCGTGTAGCCGGTGCGGGAGAGAATGGCCTCCGCGCCGAGCACCTTGCCTTCCACGAAATGGAAGCCGCCGATCTCCGCGACCTCGGGCCCGGCGACGCGCGCCAGAATGGCG
>DASTZC010000277.1 GCA_035764505.1 Candidatus Polarisedimenticolia bacterium | reverse complement strand
GCATGTCGATGGCGACGATGCCGCGACAGACCCCGGCATCGTCCTTGACCATCCCGACGTACTCCCAGTGCTCGAGCTTGCGGACCTTGCCTTCCGCCTCGTAGCGGCGCACCTGCTCGTCCAGCGCATAGAGGAGCTGCTGGCCCGTCGTGGCGCCGGCGAAGGCGGTGCGGTTGTAGAGGGTCCCGCCGAAGCGGCGGAAATCGAGATTGCCTTCGGCGGTGCGGTTGAACGGAACGCCCATCCGATCCATCAGGTAGATCAGGTTGGGCGCCGCGTAGCACATCGCCTTGGCAAGGGGCTGGTGCGCCAGGAAGTCGCCGCCGCGCACCGTGTCGACGAAGTGGATTTCGGGAGAGTCGTTCTCGCCCTTGAGGTTGACCGCGCCGTTGATGCCGCCCTGCGCGCACACTGAATGCGAGCGGCGCACCGGGACGACGGAGAAGAGGTCGACCTTGCCGC
Source organism: Candidatus Polarisedimenticolia bacterium (assembly GCA_035764505.1). NCBI lineage: Bacteria > Pseudomonadati > Acidobacteriota > Candidatus Polarisedimenticolia > Candidatus Polarisedimenticolia bacterium. The sequence continues at coordinate 1,969 of DASTZC010000277.1, read as the reverse complement.
CGGCCTCGGCGATCTTGATGGTCGCCATCAGGCCGGCCAGACCACCCCCGACGACGATGAAGCGCGGTTCAGCCATTCCCGTCCTGTCTCAGGCCGTGCCTGAGAGGATCTGGAAGAAGTGCGCCGAAGAGAGGATGCCTCCCTGGAAGTTCCCCAGATCGAGCTTCTCGTTGGGGGCGTGGGCGTTCTCGTCCGGCAGGCCGATTCCCATCAGGACCGAAGGGACCTTGAGGATGTCGGCGAAGGAGGCCACCACCGGGATCGATCCCCCCTCGCGCGTGAACACCGGCCGCTTGCCGAACCCCTTCTCGAAGGCCTTGGAGGCCGCATGGATGGCCGGATGGTCGAGCGAGGCGACCCAGGGCTTGCCGCCGTGCATCCGGGTGATCGTCAGCTCCATCGTCTTGGGGCAGAGCTTGTGCAGGTGCTTCTCGAACAGCTTGGCGATCTTGTCCGGGTTCTGGTTGGGTACCAGGCGCATCGAAATCTTCGCCATCGCCACGGCCGGGATGACCGTCTTGGCTCCCTCGCCGGTGAAGCCCCCGATGATGCCGTTCACCTCGAAGGTCGGGCGCGCCCAGGTCCGCTCCAGCGCCGTGTACCCCTTTTCTCCGGCCAGGGCCGGCGCTCCCAGCTCCTTCGCGTACTTCTTCTCCGAGAAAGGCAGCCGCTTGTACTCCTTGCGCTCGCGCGCCGTCAGCGGCTTAACATCTTTATAGAAGCCGGGGATCGTCACCCTGCCGTTCTTGTCCTTCATCCCCGCCAGGATCTGTGCCAGGACGAAGTTGGGGTTGGCCACGGCCCCGCCGAACGAGCCGGAGTGCAGGTCGGATTTCGTCCCGCGCAGATCGATCTGGTAGTAGACCAGCCCGCGCAGGCCGAAGCAGATCGACGGGACCCCGCGCTCGAACATCGGCGAATCCGAAATCAGGACGACGTCGGACTTGAGGAGGTCCTTGTGGGATTCGATGAACTTGTCCAGGTTCTCGCTGCCGACCTCCTCTTCCCCTTCGATCAGGAACTTCACGTTGACCGGGAGCTTCCCCTGCTTCTTGAGGTGCGCTTCGACCGCCGCGAAGTGGATGTAGACCTGGCCCTTGTCGTCGGCCGCGCCGCGCGCGTAGATTTCGCCGTTCTTGATGGCCGGCTCGAACGGCGGCGAGTCCCACAAGTTGAGCGGGTCCACCGGCTGCACGTCGTAGTGCCCGTAAACCAGCACGGTCGGCTTGCCGGGCGCCTTGCACCATTCCGAATAGACGATCGGGTGCCCCGGCGTCTTGATCACCTGCGCCTTTTCGAGGCCCGCCTTGGTCATCAGCTCGGCGGTGAAGTGAGCGCAGCGCTCCGTGTCCTTGTTGTTCTGGGAGTTGCTCGAAACCGAGGGAATCTTGAGGTACTCGACCAGGTCGCTGACGTAGCGATCTTTGTTCTGCTGGATGTACGAGAGCACCGCTTCCATGGAAGTCTCCCAAGAGCGCGGACCGCGCCCTTCCGAGGGGCCGGGGGCTTGCTGACCGTTGCGACGGGGGCGGATTGTACCATCCCCCGCGCGGCCGCTCAATGCGATGCCTCGGAATTGAAAGGGGTTCCGTCGACGGGGTGGCTGGATAGTGCGGTGATCTTCTGATGGCGCAGTGCACTGCCGCGTGCTACGATGCCCGGCACTGTGGGAGGAGCTGATGAAAGAGAAAAGCCGTTACCTCCGAGGCCCCAAGATTTATCCCGATCCCGTCAGCCCTGGGATGACGGTCGACGAGATCGTGGACAAGGCTTTCCTCGCGTACAACGCCGGAAGACTGCAGAACGCCTGCCGCCTCTTCGTTGAAAAGATGCTCGAGCCCGACGTCGTCGTCGGGATGTCGCTTTCCGGCGCCATGACCCCGGCCGGGGTCGGCCGCAGCACCGTCATCCCCATGATCCAGACGGGCTTCATCGACTGGGTCATCTCCACCGGCGCCAACCTCTATCA
>DASTZC010000276.1 GCA_035764505.1 Candidatus Polarisedimenticolia bacterium | reverse complement strand
CAGGGCCCGGTCCCGGGCGCTTGGGAAGGAGGGAAGCTCGCGGCCGGGAGAAGCAATCTTGCCGTCCAGGCTCATCGCGACGTTGAGGAAGCAGCGAGGACGAGCGGCCGCCCGGCGGACGCTCACGAGGCGGGCTCGCCGCCTTCCAGGGCGCCTCCCGGCGGCGCCGGGGCCTCGCACAGCTCCAGCACCAGATCTTCCCCCTCGCGCACCAGCCGGTGCAGCTTCAGCCGCGCCCACGGGCGGGTCAGGCCGTCTCCCGTTCTGAGATGGAACTGCCAGTGGTGCCAGGCGCAGGTGAGGGTATCGCCCGAGACGCTGCCGTTGCCGAGGTCGGCTCCCATATGGGGGCAGGCGGCATCCATCGCGAAAAGCTCGCCGTCGCGGTTGAATAGAGCGACGCGGCGCCCTCCGATCCAGAGACTGCGCGACAGGCCGGGCGGAAGCTCGCGCGCCTTGCCGACGATGAAGCGGGAAGTCCCCCCCTCCCCGCTCACACCTGCTCGCCGCTCCGCACGACGTTCACGGCCTTCGGGCCCCGCTCGCCGTTCTCCACTTCGAAGCTCACCGGGTCGCCTTCCTTGAGCGTGGGCGCCTTGCCGCCCGCCTTGATTGCCGTTCGATGCACAAAAATATCCGCGCCATCCTCCGATTGGATGAACCCGTAACCCTTCACGCGGTTGAACCATTTGACGATACCTTTGGCCATGGAATCCTCCCGGTCGCGGCTCCGGGCGATGCGCTGCCCGGCTCCGTGGCCGCTCAAGGCGACGCCGCGAGAATCTCGATTCGGGCCCCGGCTTTCAGGTCCGAGACGTACCGCTCGAGCGCCGCTTGGTCTTTGTCTTCGCGGAGCTTGGCCTCAATCTGCGCCTGCGCCTCCTCAAGGGAGACATTGCTGGCCGGCTTAATCTCCAGAACCTTCAGTAAGTGCAACCCACCCGGGGTCTCGACGATATCGCTGATTTCCCCGGGCTTCAGCTTCAATGCGGCAGCGGCCAGCAAGGGCTTGGGGCCGTTGCGCGTCAGCCAGCCGATGTCTCCTCCCGAAGATGCGTTCGCACCCCGGGAAAACTCACGGGCCAGCTGGGAAAAATCCTTGCCGCCGCGCGCCTCGCGCAGCACTCCTTCCATCGCCTGGCGCGTTTGGGTTTTTTGCTGGACGCTGCCGCGAAGCGGGACGTAGATTTCCTGCACGTGCGCCGACTCGGCGCGCCGCAGCTTCTCGCGGTTCGCCGAGAAATACTGCGCGACCTCTTCCTTCGAAACCGCTACCTGGTCGGTCACCTTGGACTTGATGAGCGCCTCGATTGCCAGGTTCTGGCGAATCTGCTCGCGCACTTCGGCGGCGCTGAGCCCCTGCTCTTCCAGACTACGGGCATAACCCTCAGGAGTCGAAAAGCTGGCCTCCATCGTCGCCAGCCGTTTTTCGACTTCGGGATCGCCGATCTTGATCCCGGCCTGGACGCTCGCCTGGCGCAGGACCTCCTCCTGGACCAGCATGTCGAGCATCTGCGAGCGGAGCGCCTGCAGCTCCTCCGGCGACAGCTCGGAGGGATTGCGCGACATGCGGTTCAAAGTCATCCGCACCCGCTGCTCGAGCCGGTTCGTGGGAATGTCGACCCCATTGACGCGCGCCAGCGTCGTGGCCGCCTGCGGAGGGGAAGAGGCCGAAGCCGGTCTGGCCCAGCCTTGCGCAAAGCCCAGCGGCGCAAGGGAAAGAGGGATCACGAGCCAGACTCGATTCGGTCGATGCATGCTTCTCCTCGCTAATGAATTTCGGCGGACGGACCGCAGGCGAACCTCAATATGGTGGGAATCGCCTCCGTAGGTTAACCTCACCTCGGCGGGTGATCAAGCCGGAAGGGATCAGAAAGCGGTGAGACCGCCGTCCAGAGTGAGAACGCTGCCGGTCATCCAGGAGGACTCGTCGGAGGCGAGGTAGAGAGCCAGGTAGGCCACGTCCTCGGGCGTGCCCATCCTCCCCAGCGGGTGGAGCGCGTCGAACCGGCGGCGTGCGAGCGGCCTCCCCGATCGGTCTCTTCGGGACCGAAACATCGGGGTGTCGACAACTCCCGGACAGATGGCGTTGACCCGGATGCCGTCAGGGGCGCAATCCAGCGCCATGGCCCGCGTCAGCTGCACCAGTCCCCCCTTGGCCGCGCAATAGGCCGCCGCATCCTGCATTGCCACGATCCCCAGGGTCGAGGCGGTATTGATGATCGACCCGCCGTGCCGCTTCATCTTCGGCAGAGCGGCGCGGCACAGGAGATAGACCGACTTCAGATCCACGTCGAGGATGCGATCCCAGGCGCGCTCAGAGGTCTTCTCGACCGAGCCGGGGAGAAAAATGCCGTGATTGTTGAGCAGGACGGCGGGCGCGCCGAAGGCGCGGATGATTTCCCGCACGGCCCCCCGGGCTCCTTCGGCGCGTGCCAGGTCGGCGGCGATCGCGACGGCACTCCCCCCCTCGCGACGGATGGTCCGGGCGGTCTCTTCGAGAGGGGCGCGACGGCGTCCCACCAATCCGACACGTGCGCCTTCCCGGGCGAACAGCAACGCTGCGGCGCGTCCAATGCCCGTGCCGGCTCCGGTGACGAGGGCGGTCTTCCCTTGCAGGCGGGCCATGCCGGCCTCCATGGAGCGATCGGGGAAATGGGGATGGGGCGGCTCAGAGATCCTGGTATCGCGGACCGCCGCCCCCCTCGGGCGGCACCCAGGTTATCACCTGGTAGGGATCCATGATGTCGCAGGTCTTGCAGTGGACGCAGTTGGAGGCGTTGATCTGCAGGCGCTTGCCGTGGCCGTCCCCGGCGTCCACCATCTCGTAGACCTTGGCAGGGCAGAAGTGCTGGCAAGGGTTTCCGTACTCCTGCGCGCAGCGGGTCCGGCAGAGATCGGTGTCGGCCACCAGCAGGTGCGGCGGCTGATCCTCCTCGTGCTTGGTGCCCGAGTAATAGACGTCGGTGAGCTTGTCGAAGGTGGTCACCCCGTCGAAGCGGACCCGCGTCTCCTCGAGCGCCGGGACTTCCCCCGCGAAATAATCCCGGAGTTTGCGCATGCGCTCGTGGCCTCCGGGGAACCTGCGCTGCTCGCGCAGCCCGCGCCCGCCGGTGATCATCTGCAGGCCGGAATTGAGCAGCCCGGCCCACAAACCGTGCTCGAAGCCCTGGTGGAAGTTGCGGACCCGGTACAGCTCGCTCATCACCATGCTGTCGCCCAGGCGCTTCTCGTAGGATTGCAGCTCCGCCGCCGCGCCCTCCCCTCCCCGGCGCAGCACCTCGAACACCGTCTCGGCGGCGAGCATCCCCGATTTCATCGCGAGATGGATTCCCTTCAGGCGCATCGCGTTCAGCAATCCTCCGGAATCGCCGACGATCAGGCCTCCGTCCAGCGCCAGCTTCGGCACCGCGTAGTAGCCTCCTTCCGGAATCGCCTTCGCCCCGTAGGAAACGACCTTGCCTCCCTCGAGGAGCGCCGCGAGGTAGGGGTGCTGCTTGAAGCGCTGGAACTCGTGGTGCAGGTCGAGCGTCGGATTGCGGTAGTCGAGTCCGACGACCAGGCCGACCGCCAAGCGATCCTCCGACAGCCCGTAGAGGAACCCGCCGCCGAAGGTCGAATTGTCCAGGGGAAAGCCCATGGTGTGGGAGACCAGCCCGTGAATGCCTCGCCCCGCCGGGATCGACCAGAGCTCCTTGACACCGGTCGAATAGACCTGCGGGCTCCTTCCTTCTTCCAGCCCCAGCTTGGCCGTCATGGCCTTGACCAGCGTCCCCCGGGGACCTTCTCCGAATATCGTCACCTTGGCGCGGATATCGATCCCCGGCTCGAAATTCACCTTGTGCGCCCCGTGTTTGTCGATTCCTTTGTCGCCGGTGCGCACGCCCACAATCCGATTGCCCTCGTAGAGAACTTCCCGGCCGCCGAAGCCGGGGAGGAGATCGACCCCGCCCATCTCCTCGAGCTGCGCCGCCAGCCACTTCGCCAGTTGTCCAAGGGAGATGATGTAATTGCCATGATTCTGCAGCGGCGGCGGGATGATCGGGAGCCTGAAGCGCCGCGAGCGGGACAGTAGCGAGACCTCGTCCTTGAGGACCGGCTGCACCGGAGCGCCTTTCTCCCGATAGTCGGGAATCAGCTCCGCCAGCGCCGCCGGATCCAGAACGGCCCCGGAAAAGGCGTGCGAGCCGATGTCGGGTCCCTTCTCAATCAGGGCGATGCTCGGCTCCAGCCGCTTCTCGCCGCCGGAAGCAGCGATTTCGTTGTGGTTTTTCACCAGCTGGGCCAGCCGATAGGCGCCGGCCAGGCAGGCCGGCCCGCCGCCCACGAAGAGAACATCGACTTCCAGGACTTCCCGTTCCACGATCCTTCCCCCGATGTACTTGACTAGGTCGCCGTGCCGCAGGGAAGAGGCCAGCGCCCGGGCGGGCGCAGCCCCTGCAAGTCCAGGTCGCACGCCGGTGTCGCCAGGACCAGGACCTGGTGGCTCTCCCCCATTCCCCCGGGGAGGATGAGCTCCTGCAGCGTCTTGCGCGACCGAAACTCCTCCAGGCCGTTCCAGGATTGCCCGCCGGAGAGGAATTCCATCGCTCCCAGCGCCATCAGGAAGCGCCCCTGCGGGATCGGTCCGCGGGCCGACAGTCCGCAGCGCGCGGCGGCCTCGAGGACGGAGGAGAAATTCACATGGGCCGTCAGATCCTGCCGGCCGACGCGGGCCAGGTAGTCTTCCGAGACCCGGTGACGATGGTAGGCCATCAGCGTGCCGCGCCGGCGGCGGGGCGAATAGATCTCGGGAGAGAGGTGCCCGTAATCCAGCAGCAGGAGGTAGCCGCGCTCCAGCCGGCTGGCCGAGATCTCCAGCCAGCGCCTGATTGCCGTCCCGACTTCCCATTCCTGTCCCTCGGAAGGGCTGGGAGGCCCTTCGAAAGGGCCTGGCGGGAGATTCGTGGAGCTCGAGACTTCCACCGGTCCGTCATCCCATCCGACTTTCAGCTCGCGGATCTCTCCTGCCTCGCAGCGATAGCGGTGCACCGGCAAAGCGTCGAGCAGCTCGTTGGCCAGGAGGCATCCGCGCATCCTGGGGCTTTCGCGCTCCCACTCCGACGGGGTCATCCAGATAACTCCGTCGAGCGGTCCGGAGGATTCGAGCAGCCGCCTCTGCCAGGCGCGGCGATGAGGATTGGCCTCCACCAGAACCGCTTCAATCCCCGCGGCCTCTCCCAGGCCCAAGGAACGCAGCTCCGCCAGGATGGCTGCTGCCATGGCGCCCGAGCCGGGACCGAACTCCACCCATTGGCGCCGGGATCCTCCGACGCGCTGGAGACATTCGGCCACCTGCCTTCCCACCAAGGCGCCGAAGGCCGGGTGGCACGTGGGGGCGGTGTAGAAATCCCTGCCCGGCTCGGCACCTACCGGGTCCTCGGGCCGGGCGTAGTACCCGAGCTCGGGGTGGTACAGGGCGAGCTCCATGAATTCGGCGAATGAAATGGGGCCCTGATGCAGGATGCGGTCGTGAAGGACTTCCAGGAGGCGGAGATCGACCTCTTCTCCGGCGAGGGGAAGTGGTGGGGAGGAGCTCATGGCTTCTCGGCGGTAATCTTCTTCTGGATTTCCAGGATGCCCGCGATCAGGGCTTCGGGGCGCGGCGGACAGCCGGGAATGTAGATGTCCACCGGGATGATCTCGTCCACCCCCTGAACGGTGCTGTAGGAGTGGAACATGCCGCCCGATGAGGCGCAGGCCCCCATGGCGATCACCCATTTCGGCTCCGGCATCTGGTCAAAGACTTTCTTGACCGCCGGGGCCATCTTCTTCGACACGGTGCCGGCGACGATCATCAGATCAGCCTGCCGGGGGGAGAAGCGGAGCGCCTCGGCCCCGAAGCGGGCCAGGTCGAAGCGGGGACCGACGACCGCCATCATCTCGATGGCGCAGCAGGCCAGTCCCATCGGCATCGGCCACAGGGAGTTCTTGCGCGACCAGGAGACGAGATCGTTCAGTCGGGTGGTGAAGAGAGTCTGCTGCAGAGAGTCGTCCGCGGCTCCCGGTCCGTAGGGATCGGCCGAGGCGCCTGCGGCGCCCGCCCCGCCGCTTACTTGTGAGCCCATTTCTGCACCGGATCGGGCCGCTTGCCGCCAATCTTGAGGAGCTTTTCCTTGCCGAAGATCAGCTCCTGGCGGCTGCGTCCCGTCAATTCATATTCCTTGCTCATGAAGATCGCTTCTTCCGGACAGACCTCCTCGCAGTACCCGCACATGATGCAGCGCAGCATGTTGATTTCGAACTCGCGCGGCCCCTTTTCCACGTTGCTCGAAGGGAGCTCCTGGGCCTGGATGGTGATGGCCCTGGGCGGGCATACCCACTGGCAGAGGTAGCACGCGACGCACTTGGTGCGGCCATTCTGATCGGAGACCAGGGCGGGGACTCCCCGGTAATACTCGGGGACCTTCCACTTCTCCTCGGGGTACTGCATGGTGACCTTCTTGCGGAACATGTGCCGGAAGGTCAGCCACATCCCCTTGAGGATTCCGGGCAGATAGACCCGCTCGCCAAGGGTGAGGGAGCGGGGCCGCTGGACGAGCAACTACTTGATCCCCACCACCACCGCGTGGTTGAAGTACTTCCACAGGCAGTCGACGTCACGGAAGCCTGCTTCCTTCATCCAGTGCAGCAGCTCCGGAAGGGTCGCCGGCAGATCGTTGTTGAGCTGGATCTTGACCTTGGAATCGATCTCGTCCTTCGACAGCCCGTTGAAGCGGAGGTAGTTCTTCCAGATGCGGAAGAACTTCTTGTCGAGGTAAGAAGACGGCGACTGGATCAGATCGCCGAACAGGAACACGCCCTCCTCCTTCAGGGAGCGATGAATGCTCTTCATCAGCTTGAGCTTGTCCTTGTCCGGCAGGTGGTGCATCGCCATCGAGGAGATGGCGAGATCGTATTCCCGCATGAACTCGTAGGTGCCGAAATCGGAGTGGATCAGGTTCACCCGATCCTTGTAGGGGAGCAGCTTCTGCCCCGCCACCTCCAGCATCTTCGGCGACAGGTCGATCGCCTCGACCCCGGCTTCGGGAAAGCGCTTCAGCACCTCGGTGGTAAGCTCGCCTCCGCCCACTCCCAGCTCGACGATGTCGATGAAATCCCTGCCCAACGAAGTGAGGAAATAGAGCATCACCTCATGGATTTCCCGGTAACGAAGCGAGACGCGCGGGAAAATCTGCTCGTATCCCGGAGTAACCTCGTCGAAAGTCTGTTCGATCTGGCGCACTGTTGCCACCTTCGGGTTCCTCCCAATCCTCTCCCGGCGCTGTTTCTTCAGCGATACAGGGAGGATGCCTAGGCTCGCGTGGACCTCTTCCGCCGGACCGCCGGCGGGGCCCCGATAGTCTGAAAACCTTAAGGCCCGGCGCCCTCCTCAGGACGACCCCGGACCATTGCAACCGCCTCCCGGATGGCGCGCTCGGCAAGCACCGAGCACTCCATCTTTCCTTCCGGGACACCCCCAAGTGCCTCGGCCACCTGCGAGTTGGTGACGCCCGTAAGATCCTCGAGACGCATTCCCTGGACGATCTCGGTGGTCACGGAGCCCGCCGCGATGGCCACGGCGCAGCCGAAGCTCTTGAATCTCGCCTCGGCAACCTTTCCCCCATCGATCCGGAGGCTCAATTTGAGGACATCGCCATGGCCGGGATTGCCGACGGTCACGATGGCATCCGCCCCTTCGATCTCTCCGACGTTCCGGGGGCTGCGGTAATGATCCAGGAGCTTCTGCGAGTATTCGGGGTGCAGGCTCACCGTGGGACTCCGCAGGAACGATCAAGGCCCCGGGAAACTCGTGTCGTCAGGTGGGGGCCCCCTGATCGACCGCCTTGAACTTGCGGTCCGTCTCTTCGCTGCGACCGGGACTCTTTTCTAAGGATCCGGCTTTTACTCCTCCGACCGAAGTCGGAGGCTTTGGAAGGCAGTGGTACTACTTCCTTCGAGGGGTTATTCTAGCCGCACGCACAAAGGGGTGTCAAGGAATTAAAGCGTTGACAACTCAATAAAATACAACGAATTGTCGAGCTTAGGAGCGATCAGGTCCCGGAGGGGACTTCGGTCCAGCTCGACGCCGCTTTGCGGACGGCTGGATCTGGATCCTGCGTTGCCAGACGCTGCAGTTTTTCTTCCAAATCAAGTGTTTTCAGCTGCTTCAATCCGCGCAGCGCATTCAATATGAGGTTCCTTTGCTCTTCGGCATCGAGTGTGGAAAATTCGCTCAGGTATTTTCGATCCAACATCTGAATTAGTATCGGTTCTCCCATCGGGTCGCCGTTCCTCGCCAGCGCCAACGCGGCATTCCAGCGGACCTCCGCCACCGGATCTTCCAGCAGCCCTCTGACCTCCTCCAACGCCTCCGGCGCCGCCAGACGGCCCAGACCGAAGGCCGAAACGGAGCGTACTGCCGAGTCCTTGTCGGAAAGCGCTGCGACCAGGACCCCGGCAGCTTCCGGGGCCTGCAGCTGCCCAAGGCTCCACAGTGCATATAGCCGGGTCTCATGGTCCTCCGCTGAGGTCGCCGCCTTGACCAGAGACGGGGCGGCTCCGAGCCAGCCGGCATCCCCAAGTGCCAGCGCCAGATAGCGCTGCACCCTGGGGTCATCGTCCGGATTCGCCAGGGAGGCTTCGAAGACCCGGAGGAGCTCTCCTCCGAACTCGGCGTCGACCTTTCCCCTCTTCTCCTTCAGAAGGTTGGAGAGCTCGAAGGCAGCCTGCCAGCGCTGGTTGAATCGCCCGCTCTGCAGGGTCTTGAGATGCTCCTCCTTGGTCGGCTTGGAGCGAGTGGCCATCGTGAAAAGGAGAAAGATGCCAACCAGACCCGCGACCACCAGGAGCGGGAGGACGAAGAACTGGGTGACTACGCTCGCGTCGCTGCGCGCTTCTCCGCCGGCGGCGGGTCCGCCGGATGGGGAGTCGCTCACGGAATGTCCTTCCTGAGATACCGGCTCTCCTGCATCTCCACGTCGGCGACGTGCAGATCGAAGGGGCCGAGGTCCGGATTCCTTGGGGTACCACGGTAAACGGCGCCGCAACGATAGCAGAGCGTTGCTTCCTTGAGAAGGAAGTAAAGGACGAAGTCGATGGCCAGGCAGACCAGCAGGCTCAACCCGTAGGTGAAAGGACTGAGCGCCGCACCCACGCCGGCGATGACACAGCCGATCCGCTGGTTGAAATCCCTCTGCCGGTAGAAGCGCTCCCCTGCGCATATGACACAGCGGCTCAGCGGCTTCCCTTCCGCCAGCTCCGGGGAGGCGTGTCCGGGGAACTCGCGGCCGCAGCGGGCGCAGCACCAGGACTTTCCTGGCAGCGGCAGCGGACTGCGGTTCTCCTGCTCGCATTCCGGGCAGAGGAACTGGACCGTCATTCCGCCGCTTCCGGAGTGCGGCTCATCCAGGAATCCCCAGCGTCAGGAAGAGATAGCGTGCGATCATCTCGCCCATCAGGACGAAGATGCTGGTCACGTACAGCAGCCCCGTGGCCGACTGCGTCGAGCCGATGCGCACCGTACGGTCCACCAGCGCCGTGAGAATCCCCGGGGCCAGCAGGCCGATCCCGACGCGCTGCCAGAAGAAAAACCCCGCCGCTCCCGCCGCCACTCCCCAGGCGGTGGTCACACCCGACAGCTTCCCGGCCGGCTCCGCGCTCGAGAGGACCAGCGCGCCCAATAGGAGCCGCAACCCCAGGGCGAGCGCCAGGCAGAGGGTCATTCTCCGGAGATGCCGCAAAGCGAGCCCCGGCAGGACCAGATACCAGTGGCCAAGCAGCAGCGCCACCGAGACCGCTCCGAGAAGCAGCGCGGCCGCCAGACTGTTCGCGGCCGGCGCCCAGTCGGTCAGGTCGAGGAGAGGTCGTTGCGGCGGAAACTCCGGACCGTTGAGCAGCGCGGTAACGGCGGCGGCCAGGGGAAGCCACAGACCGGGACGAACCCAGCGCAGCGGGCCCCACTGCACCATACAGAGCCAGACCAGGCAGGTGGCCAGCGCGAGCCAGCCCAACGTGCCGCCGAGGGCGCCGCCCGCGAGACCGGCGGCGAGAAGGAGAAGCGCCAGAAAGCCGGTGAATCGATGGAAGGCACGGCCGAAATCGGCGGGCTCGACGATGAGCAGGGAGGCGAGACCTCCCACAGCCAGCGCCGCGGCGAGCCAGGAGAAGAGCATGCGCTCCTGCTAGCCCCCGATCTGCCACATGCGGCGAGAGCCCCCCGGCTCCGACTCGGCGCTCAGATCGAGGCAGCCTCCGGGCCCTTTGCGGCGCACGGCTTCGCACCAGATCGACTCCAGCTCCTCCGGAGAGGCTCCGGCCCGCAGCGGCCCGCGCAGATCCAGCTCGCCGCGATCGAACAGGCAATTCCGGATCTTTCCTTCGGCGGTGATGCGGACCCGGTCGCAGCGCATGCAGAAAGGCTCGGTGACGGGATTGATGAAACCGACTTCGCCTCCCCCTTCCACGATCCGGTAAGTGCGGGCGGGAGAAGAGTCATCGCCGTCCCGCAGGGGAACCAGCCGGTAAACCTCATCCAGGCGCCGCTTCACCTCGGCCCCCGGCACCAGATGCTCGGCGCCGCGCATCGGCCCGCCGCCGATCGGCATCAGCTCGATAAAGCGGAAGGAAACGCCTTCGGCGAGCGCCCAGGCAACCAGGTCCAAGGCCTCGTCCTCGTTGACGCCGCGCAGCAGCACCGCGTTCACCTTAATCGGCGCCAATCCCGCTTCCCGCGCCGCCGCGATGCCGCGCAGCACGCGCGGCAGACCGTCCGCCCCCGACAGCAGGCGGAACCGCTCGGCGCGGAGCGTGTCGAGACTGACGTTGATCCGCCGCAGCCCCGCTTCCTTCAGCGGGACGGCCAGCTCCTCGAGGTGGAAAGCGTTGGTCGTCAGGCTCAAATCCTCAATCCCCTCGATTGCCGCGAGCCTGCTCACCAGCGCGGGAACGTCGCGGCGCACCAGGGGCTCCCCGCCGGTGATGCGCACTTCCCGAATTCCCAGGCGCCGTCCCACGCGCACCAGCGTCTCGAACTCCTCATAGCTGAGCAGCTCGCCCCGCGGCAGGAAGACGACCTTCTCCTCCGGCATGCAGTACGGGCACCTGAAATTGCAGCGATCGGTGACCGACAGGCGCAGACTGCGGTGGACGCGGCCGTATCCGTCGACCAGGGGAAAGCTCATCCGCCGCTCCCTTCCTCCTTCGTGATGCGCTCGCGCCGCAGGATCTCCAGCAGCTTCTCGAGCGCCTCGATCTCGTCCTTGCCGAAGGCATGCAGCCTCTGGGTCCCGCGCGGCCCGGCGATCTCGAAGAAGCACTCCCAGGTCCCGTCGCGGCGCGGCACGGTCCCCCAGCTCGCGTGGGGATAGCGGCGGATCTCTACGAGCAGCTGGTCGCGGTCCTTCATGCTTCTTCCATCCTTCCTACTCTCCTCGATAGGTCACGGAGCTGTCCTGGGTCTCGTGCAGCTTGATCTCGATCATCGCCGGAAAGACGGGCTTCAGCTCGTTCCAGATCCAGATGGCGATGTTCTCGGCGGTCGGGTTGTCGAGCGTGTCGTTGATGTTCTTGTGATCGAGCCGGGAAAGGACCCGTTCGCGGACCACGTCCTCCAGGTGGAAGAAGTCGAGGGTCATCCCCGACTCCGGATCCACCGGCATCTCCAGCGTCACGTGCAGCTCATAGCTGTGGCCGTGGAGATCAAAACAGGGTCCTTCATAGCGCGGCAGCCGGTGCGCCGCCTCGAAACGGAAGCGCTTGCTCAGAATCATGGGGGCACCTCACGGATTGCCGGAAAAGGCGCATCCAGCCAGTCGAGCACCTTGTCGAGTGCCTCCCCGCCCGCGGCGGATCGATCGATAGCCAATCCGGCGAACCCGGCGCCGAACGCGCCCTGCACGTCCTCCCGCAGCCGGTCCCCGACGTGCAGCACCTCGGCGGGACGCACGCCGGCGCGGTCGGCCGCCAGGCGAAAGAGACGCGCATCGGGCTTCTCGGCCCCTTCGATGGCGGAGACAATCAGCGGCCCGAAGTGGCGCCTCAGGCCCAGCTCCCGCAGCAGCGCCGGAAGCCTGCTGTCCCAGTTGGAAACCACCGCCATTTCCAGGCCGCGCCGCTTTAGGGCGGCGAGCGTATCGAACACTTCAGGATAGACCTTCCAGCACTCGGCGTGCGCAAACCGCTCGAAGAGCTCGTCCGCCGCTCCGGGTGGGACCAGCGAGCCCCCCAACCGCCGCACGGTGTCTGAAAGCAGGTCGCGCCAGTAGCCCCGCTCGCCGTGCGGCGCGCGGCTGTACCTCTCTTCCGCCTCCGCGACGCCGCCGGAGGCCGCCTCCCACGACTCTTCGAAGGCGCGCTCGACCTCCGCCTCCCGGCAAGGGAGGCCGCGGCGGGTAAGCACCTCCGCATAAACAGCGCCGACGGGAGGATCGGGGTGGATGAGCGTCCCGCCCACGTCGAAGCTGATCAGGCGAATGCACTCCCTTCCCGCGCCGCTCATTCCGCACCACCGCTCTGCGGCACCCGCAGCATCGCCGCAACCTCGCGGCGGGCGGCTCCCCGCTCGAAGATGCCGCGCACCCGCAGGGTGGTCACCCGGCTGCCGGGCTGCTTCGCGCCACGGCAGGTCATGCATTCATGAGTGGCTTCGATCAGGCAGGCCGAGCCCTTCGGGGAGAGCGAATCTTCCAGGCGATCCAGAATCTCCTCCGAAAGCTCTTCCTGGATTTGCAGCCGGCGGGCCATCGCTTCGACGAGCCGGGCCATGGAGGAGAAGCCGGCCAGACGCTGCGTTGGCCAGTAGGCAACCGAGGCGACGCCGTGAAACGGAAGCAGGTGGTGCCGACATACCGAGACGAAGCGTATCCCTCGGACCACCACCAGCGCGTCGGGCGCCGGCTCCCGCAGCGGCCTCAGCAATGGCTTCTCCCCTTCCCGGTATCCCGAGAGCAGCTCCTCGCTGTAGGCGCGCGCGACCAGGACGGGAGTCTGCCGCAGGAGGCGCTCCGGCAATACCGGGCCCAGCCCTTCGAGGAAGAGCCGGATGCCGCGCTCCATCTTGGCGCGATCCAGGATGCGGCCCCGCTGCGCCCGCTTCAAGGTTTCCTCCGGCGCGCTGCCGGCGCGGGAGACGCGCTCAGGTGGCCTAGCCGGTCGCGCTTGGTCATCAGATATCCTGCATTGTGCCGGTTGGCCGGGACGACGAGGGGAATGCGGCGGTCCACCGGGATGCCGCCGCGCTCAAGCGCCTCGATCTTGCCCGGGTTGTTGGTGATGAGCGCCACCGATCGAACCTTGAGGCGCTTCAGGATGCGCACCGCCGCGGAGTATTCGCGCAGATCATCCCGGAAGCCGAGACGGCGGTTGGCCTCCACGGTGTCATAGCCTCGCTCCTGCAGCGCATAGGCGCGGATCTTGTTCATCAGCCCGATGCCGCGACCTTCCTGGCGAAGGTACAGCAGGACCCCTTCCGGCCGGCGCGCCAGCATACGGAGAGACTTCTCCAGCTGGGAGCGGCAATCGCAGCGCAAAGAGCCCATGACGTCGCCGGTCAGGCACTCCGAATGGACGCGCAGAGGGACCCGGCGCTTGCCCGCCACCCGCCCGCGCAGCACCACGAGGTGCTCGCGGTCTCCCGGCCCCGCGCTCACCGCACGGACCCGGAACTTTCCGAAGCGCGTCGGCAGGTTCGCCAGCTCGCTGATACGCATCGGCTCGCCTTTTTCCGGAATCGGCGGGGGGGCGTGAGAGCATCCATCGCAGACCCGGTCTCGATTATAGCGTTTCTGCACGCGCCGCAACGGCAGGCCCGACGACGGCGCCGGGAGCGGCGCCGAAATGAAAAGGCGCGGGACCGGGCCTTCGCCCCAATCCCGCGCCTCGACAGCTCTCTTCGGAGTGCCGGCGCCTATTCCACTTCCAGGACCAGCTCCAGCTCCACGCAGGCATTGAGAGGAAGCTCCGAAACCCCGACCGCCAGGCGCGTGTGCTTGCCGCGCTCGCCGAAGATCCGCGTCAGCACGTCGGAGGCTCCGTCCAGGACTTTGGCGGAATCGTAGAACCCCGGTGCCGAGGCGACGTAGCCGGTCAGCTTCACCACCCGGCGCACCCGATCGAGATCCTCGACCGCGGCTTTGGTCGCCGCCAGGCAGCTGAGGGCCGCCAGCCGCGCCGCGTCCTGCGCCTGCTCTTCGGTAATCTCGCGTCCCACCTTGCCGACGTATTTCAGCTTGCCGTTCTCCTTGGGGAATTTCCCCGACAGGAACAGCAGATTCCCGGTGCGGACCGAATTGACATAGGAGCCCAGCGGCTTGCCTACCTCGGGCAGCTTCCAACCCAAAGCTTCCAGAGTCCTCTCTGCGTCTCCGGCCATCCTGCCGCCTCCCAAGTTCCTCTCAGTTCCCGCGCCGCCCGCCGGCGCATCGCCTTGCGCAGGCTCCGCCAGCTTCGCCGAGTCGTCCACGGCGGCGTCATCTTACCACCCTGACCCCTGAATTCAAGGAGTTTTTGGCCCGCGGCGACGGGGCGCCGGCGCCCTAACATTGCTTCCGGCTGGCCGCGCCCCTATATTCAAATCAGGCCTCTATGAAGGAGTTTGCCTCTGAAGTTTCCCACGCCTTCGTCCCGGATGCGCGCGTGCGCCGCCGCCTTCCTACTGCTTGCCTCGCTCGCTCAGCCCGCCTGCGGCATTCTCAAGAAGCCCGACATGAGTCGCACTCTGGAGATTGCCCGGCTCCGCAAGCCACGCCATCCCCTCATCTTCATCCCCGGGTTCCTCGGCTCGAAGCTGCGTGATCAACGCACCGGTCGCGTGCTGTGGGGAAACATGTCGAACATCCTCACGCACGACCACTGCGATCGCCTCGCCTGCCCGCTGAACCCGGGAGACTCCGGCAGCCAGGACGACCTGGAGGCCTTCGCCCTGTACGAGAGCCTGTGGGGAGTCGAGTACTACCGCAAGACGCTGCGCATCCTGAAAGAGGCCGGAGGCTACCGGCTGGGCGACATCGCGAACCCGGCTCCGGGGGACAACGCCTTCGTCTTCGTGTACGACTGGCGCAAGGACATCGCCGAGACGACCGGACGCTTCGCCCAGACCCTCGAGCGCCTGCAGACCTCCCTGGGCGGGAGCCGCGTCACCTTCGACATCGTGGCCCACAGCCAGGGAGGACTGATCGCCCGCTACTACGCCCTGTACGGCGGCAAAGACGTGCTCCAACAGGAAGACCCTCTGCCCGACGGTGCCGGGGCCGCCAGGCTGAACAAGGTGATCCTGGTGGGAACGCCCAACCAGGGGACGCTCGAGGCGATGAAGATCCTCCACCTCGGCCTGAAGAAAGGCTTCATGCCGATGGACCCGTCGGTCACCTTCACGATGCCCGCCCTCTATCAGATGCTGCCCCCGCCCGCGGCCGTCCACTTCTCCTCTCTGGACGGGACCCCGGTTCACATGGATCTCTACGATCCCGACCTGTGGCAGCGCCAGAAACTCTCCGTGTTCTCTCCGACGAGCCAGGATGAGATCGCCCGGAAGATCCGCCTGCAGGGAGGCGGCGCCGATTCGCTTCTGGAGCGGAACGATGAGTATCGCGATTTCCTGCAGCGCCAGCTGGCCCGGGCACGGCGGTTCCAGACGGCCCTGGAGGCCCCGGCGCCCGCCGGGAAGGTTCCCGTTTTCTATGCCTTCGGGAGCGACTGCGTCCCTACCCTGAAAACGGCCGTGGCCATCGAGGAGAAGGGAGAGACGAAGATTTACTTCGATCAAGGGCGTTATCGCCGGGATCCGGTGGGCGAGCGCATCGACAAGCTCCTCTATGGCGCCGGCGACGGCACCGTCCTGATGGAAAGCCTTCTCGCCCTGCCCGAGATCCTGGAAGGGGAGGACCCCGCCGGAGTGCGAGGTCCCCTGGCCCTGAGCTCCGCCTTCTTCGTGTGCGACAGCCACGGACTGCTGACCAACAATCCGATCTTCCAGAACAATCTCCTCTATCTCCTGCTGTACGAGCAGGACGCGGCCGCCCCACCGGCGCCGGCGCTGGCGCTCGACGGGAGTCCGGGCTACCTCAAGGACGCCCGCTGATTTTCCGCGTGTTGTAGGTCTTCAGGTATTCCCGGTGGGCCGGGTCGTCGGGATAGTGCTCCCCCTCCGGATAGGGGTAGCTCGACATCCCCGCGAACGGCAGGGGCTCGACGGTATCGGGAAAAGCGGTATTGGGATCCATGTCCTTGCACCACCCGTAAGAGACGAACAGGTAGTCGCGCTTCCAGCCGCGCTGCAGGGGAGGCAGCCCCTCCGCCCGGAACTTCAGCGTGATCTCCTCGCCTCGCCCGAAAATCACGTAGCGATCGTCGACGTCTTTCAGGAGATCGGTTACCACACCGAAACGGGTGTAGTCGCCCGCCATGTTACGGAACGGGGAGGTGCGATCCATGATGCCGTAGTCGTAGATCAGCGGCTTCCTGCCGTCCGGAGAATGCTCCCGCGGATAGCCGCGGGTATGGAGGTCGGCGTAGGCCGCCGGCAGCTTGGTGATCTTCGAGGGAGGCTCCCCGTTCACCTGCGCCAGGAAGATCTGGTCCCAGTAAATCCGGAGGTTGGTCGTGATCCGCAGACGCGGGTCCTCGAGACGCCCCGCCTTCCTGAGGTCCACCGTCATCATCCGTGGCAGGCCCGCGGGATATCCCATGTCCTCCTCGAGCACTTTCCATTCGCCGTCCGGCCCCGCCACCTCGAGGCGCGGCGATTGCGGCGCCATCTCGGCTTGCGAGGCCGCCAGGTTCGACGAGGAGTAGCCGTAGTCCACCCAGCCGTAGAGAAAGAGGACCAGGTTGTCCTTCCCTCTCGCCTCGCTGCCGAAATCGAGGGTCAGCGTGTGAGTCTGCGCGAACCCCGGCAGACGCTCCTCGATCCGGAAGCGATCGGGATAGGTCCGATCGATGGCCGCCAGCGCGCGGGTGGCCTCCGTGCCGTCGTCATCGAACGCGCGCAGCAGCGGGATCGGCTTCTCGAACTCGAAGATTTCCTGCGCCGGCGGGCTGCTGCCCCCGAAGTGCTCATTGGGATACACGGAAGTGCCGGCGGGGTGGTCCACGACCCAGAGCTGCACCCGATCCAGGTAGCTCACTTCCTCGAGATTCTCGAGCACCTGCATGACGTAATAGCCCGATTTCGGCGCCAGCTGCTTCGCCTCGATCTTCACGTATTCGTCGGGATCGGGCGGCGCGTAGACTCCCGGACGCAGCAGGAAGCCGAGCCCTCCCGTTCCCAGGAAGTCGGTGATGA
Organism: Candidatus Polarisedimenticolia bacterium; assembly: GCA_035764505.1. Taxonomy (NCBI): domain Bacteria; kingdom Pseudomonadati; phylum Acidobacteriota; class Candidatus Polarisedimenticolia; species Candidatus Polarisedimenticolia bacterium. Next base: position 19,820 of record DASTZC010000276.1, on the reverse strand, counting down.
ACTGATACCGCCGGCCGTCGAATCCGAACAGAATCGGGCAGGAGGATCCTTTGCGGTCCAGCTCCTGCACTTCGACGGCGGAGCGGCCGGAAACCTCGAGCTCCGACTGGAGGACGCCTCCCGGCCAGATGAGGCGCAGGAAATCTGCCTGGGCGCGCCCGGACAGCCCGAAGTGCACTCGAGCCGGCTCCTGGGAAAGATAGCCTCCCCCCAGCCGGACCTCGCGCCGCTGCGTGACCGGTCCGGCGTGCAGCTCGACCTTCGTGCCGGCCCCCGGTGCGTTGCTGTGGAGCCCGGCGAGCTTCACGTCGAGCCAATTGTTCAGGTTTCCTCCTTCATTGCGGAACAACAGCGGAGCCGACCCATGCCGCGCCACCACCAGGTCGATATCACCGTCACCGTCGAGGTCGGCCGAGACGACCCCCCGCGCGTCAGGTGCTTTCTTGGCTGCCTCCAGGCCGGCCGCTTCCGTGATGTCGGAGAAGCTCCCCGCGCCGTCGTTGGAGAAAAGGCGCACACCGTCGCCGGCCACCGCCAGATCGAGGTCCATGTCGTTGTCGTAGTCGGCGACCGAGGCGCCGCGCGCGCCGCGGATTCCCGCCAGCCCCTTCGCGAGGGCGAACCCCTTCCCTGCACGGTTGCGCAGCCAGCCCACTGACGGCAGCACCAGATCCTGCCAGCCGTCACCATCCAGGTCGGCCAGCAGCGCGGCGTCCCCCGAGGCCTCGGCGGAGGCATATTCCTTGGGCAGCTCGGTGAAGGTTCCCGTGCGGTCGTTGCTGAAAACTCGTAGAGGGCCCCGCACGGGCGTCAGGACGAAATCGATGTCCCGGTCGTCGTCCAGATCGGAGAAGGTCGCTCCCAGCGCCGAGACGGGATCGCCGAGCCGCTTTTCGGCAGCCACCTCCCGGAAGCTGCCCTTGCCGTCGTTGTTGTAGAAGAGCAACGGCAAAGACTGCGGCGATCCTCCCGCGGAAGCGCCGATACGCGCCACGACGAGATCGAGATCGCCGTCGTGGTCGGCGTCGGCCCAGGAGACTCCGGAGCCGACCCCCTGTGCCGCCAGGTGCGCCTCCGATGTGACGTCCCGATAGCTTCCGTTTCCAAGGTTCCTGAGCAGGCGGACCCCCTGCGGGCCGGCGACGGCGAGGTCGGGAAACCCGTCGTGGTCGTAATCGCCGAAAGCGGCTCCCAGCGAGGGCGGCAGATCCTGGAGGCCGGCTTTGCGCGTGGCCTCCTCGAACCGCCCGGCGCCGTTGTTGCGGAACAGCGCCGGACGGGAACCGTCGCCCGCGCCGCACCCCGGGAAGAAAAGGTCGACGTCGCCATCGGCGTCTTCGTCCTCGGCGGCGATCCCTCCCCCCGGGTCGCAGCCCGCGATCGGGACCGATTCCGGTGCCTTTCCGGAGACAAGGACGAGACCGCTTTCGGACGAGGCAACCGAGGTGAAGCGGAGGGATGACTTGCTGCTTTGCGCGGCCGGCGGCACCGGCAGGGCGCGATAGTCGGTCGTGGCGAAGGAGTACTTCCCCTGCTCGGAGTACTGCAGCCCCAGCGTGATTCCGGTCCCCGAGGCGGAGAGCTCCTTGAATCGCGCCATCTCCGCCTCGCCTTCCTGCTTGTTGCCCATCGCCAGAAGCGATGAGGCGAGGCGAAAGCGCGCCGAGACATTCGCCGGCTGGGCCGACAGCGTCTTGCGCAGGGCCGCGATGGCTTCCGCGTGCTTCCCCTCCCGCGCATACAGCAGGCCCAGGTTGTAGAGTGTGTCGGGATCTTCCGGGTCGACCTCCAGGACCTTGTTGAACTCCTCGAAGGCCTTCCCGGTGTCGCCTCCCTGCTTGTAGAGAAGCCCGAGGCCGTAGTGGGCATAGGGCTGTCGCGGCGCGATCTCCAGAGCCTTGCGGAACTCGTCGGCCGCGGCATCGTCATGGAGGCTCAGCCGGGAGATGGCCAGGTTGACGTGTCCTTCCGCCCACGAAGGGACCGCCGCCACCACCTTCTCGAACTCCTTGGCCGCCTCGCCGTAGTGGTGGCGCTCCAGGTGTGCCACGCCGAGGTTGTTGGCGTGCAGCACCGCCTCCAGATCGGTGCCGGCCGGGATCGTGGCCTTGACCATCCACGATTCCCTGGAGGCAGAAGACTTCTCGCAGCACGGCAGCAACGCGCCGCACAGAACGGCGAGGCCCAGGAGGACGGCGAGAGGCGTCCTCTTCACGCGGCGCCCCGGCGCAATACGCGGCCCGCATGCGCGGCGACGATCTCCCCGCCGCGAACCGCCACCGTACCGTTGACGACGACCAGCTCGATGCCATCGGGATAGAGGCGCGGATCGGCGCAGGTGGCCCGATCGCGCACAAGCACGGGGTCGAAGGCCACAAGGTCGGCGTGCGCCCCGGGGCGTACGACCCCCCGATCGGAAACCCCCAGCCGCGCCGCCGGCAGCGACGTCATTTTCCGGATCGCCTCCTCCAGGGTGAGCAGGCCGCGCTCCTGCACGTAGTGCCCGAGCACCCGGGGGAAGGCTCCATAGGCACCGGGGTGAGGGGAGCCCTTGCCGATGTCCCAGGCGTCGCTCACCAGGGCGCGGTCGGGATGTGCGATCAGCGGCAGCAGCGGCAGGTCGGTGCGCGCGTCCCCGGAGATGCCGAAGATCAGCTGGGTGACCACCCCCTTCTCCTCGAGCATCAGATCGGAGAGCGCGTCGAAGGGCTCGCGCCGGCGCGCGGCGGCGAGCTCGACCAGGTTCAGCATGACCGCGGAGCGGTTCGCCTCGCTGTTGACGTGTCCCACATGGATCCGCTCCCAACCCACCTCGCGCACCAGGTTCATGATCCAGCCGTTGCCCTCCCAGGGCGGCCAGGACGGGGCAGCGCTTCCCACCTCCCGCTTCATGCGGGAGCGCAGGAAAGGATCGCGCAGCCGCTCCAGGAAAGCCTCCACCCCTCCTTCCAGCGCCCAGGGCGGATATACGGCGAGCATGGTGGTGCAGACCCAGGTATAGGGGATCACGTCCATGGTCAGCTCGATCCCTTCGCGCCTCGCCCGCTCCTCCCGGCGAATGACGCTCTCCACCAGGCCCCAGGCATCGGGACCGACCGATTCCTCGTGCGAGTGGTGCACCGGACAGCGACCGCGCCGGCCGACCTCCAGGATCTCCTCCACCGCCGCCAGGCAGGTGTCCACCCCGCTGCCGCGCTGGTGGAAAGCCGCGAAGCCTCCTCCCGCCGCGGCCGAGGCGGCGGTGGAAACCAGCTCGTCGGTGCGCGCGAACTGTCCCGGGGGATAGATCAGGCCGTACGAGATTCCATAGGCCCCCGCCGCCAGCGCGTCGCGAATCGATCGATCCATGGAGCGCAACTCTTCCGTGGAAGGAAGGTCCGGCTTCATCCCCATCGCGGCGATCCGTACCGCACCGTGCGACACCAGCGCCGCCATGTTCAGGAGGGGACCGCGCGATTCGGCCACCTCGAGGAACTCGGCGAAGGATCTCCAGTCCCAGGAGACCCCGTCGGGCGTGATGAAGCCGTTGATCTTCTGCAAAAGCGGCAGGCTCTCCTCGGTGACCGGCGCGGGGCCGTAGCCGCAGTTGCCGACCAGCTCGGTGGTGATGCCCTGCCGCAGCCGCCCGCCCAACAGCTGGCGCTGCTGAGATTCCGGCAGGGTGAACAGCAGGTCGGAGTGGGAATGCAGGTCGATGAATCCGGGTGCGAGGACGAGACCGTCGAGATCGATCTCACCGCTTGCGGAAGCGGCGAGCTTCGGCGAGATCTCCACGATGCGGCCGCCCTGGACGGCGACGTCGGCGGGAAAGCGCGGCGCGCCGGTGCCGTCCGCCACCGATCCTCCGCGCAGGATCAAGTCGAACATCGCGCTCCCGTCAATCCAGGCCCGCGAGCGGCCGGGAATCGACAATCCCCTTCCCTTCGCGCACGACGTAAGCGCGGCCGGCCTCGAGCCGGCCCAGCGCTTCCTGCTTTCCCCCCGGCCAGGTGACCTCGACCTCGTCGGCCGCGGTCGCCGCGCCCAGGCCGAAGGTAATGGGCAGCTCGCTCTGCGAGCAGTAGGACGAGCCGCTCTTGACCCAGCGACGCTGCTCTTTGCCCTGCGCGCGCAGGCGGAACCGGGCGCCGATGGCGCTGCGGTTCCCGGTGACTCCCTCGGCCGTCAGGCGGATGGCGTGGCGCTGCTGGGCCGGAAGCCGGTTGATGAGCAGCCGCGGCGCGCCATGGTTGACGCTGATGATGAAGTCCAGGTCGCCGTCCCCGTCGACGTCGGCGTAGGCCGCCCCGCGGCCCACCACCGGCTTCGCCATGTCGGGACCGCTGCTCATTCCCACCTCCTCGAAGTTCCCGTCCCCGAGATTGCGGTACAGCAGGGGGCGCTCTTCGTACGAGACGCGCTCCTGCACCGCCTGGATCTCGTCCTCGACGTGGCCGTTGGCGACCAGGATGTCGGCGTAGCCGTCGAGGTCGTAGTCGAAGAAGAAGAGCCCGAAGGCCAGGAACAGCAGGCTCGTCGGGCCCAGCGCCGAAGCGGGAGCCTTGTCGATGAAGACCTTCCCGGAGTTGTGGTACAGCGCGAGCATCTGGTTGGAGAAATTTCCGATCAGCAGGCTCTCGGGACCGCGGTTCAGATAGTCCCCCGCGTCGATCCCCATGGCCCCGCGCGCCACGCCGCTCTCGCTGTAGGCCATGCCGGTCTCAACCCCCTTCTCCTCGAAGGTCCCGTCGCCGCGGTTCCGGAAGAGCTGGTTGGGCTGCGTGTCGTTGGCCACCGCCAGATCCATCCACCCGTCCTCGTCGTAATCGAGCGTCGCCACTCCCAGGGACTTGCCTCCTCCTTTGGCGATTCCTGCGGCATCGGAAACGTCGGTGAAGCGCTTCCCCGCCTCGTTGCGGTACAGGCGGCTGGTGAGCCCGCGGTACGACTCGGGAGTGCAATAGCTCTTCTTCTTGCCGTCCAGGGTGCAGAACAGGTCGGTTTCGGGGGTCCATGCCACGTAGTTGCAGACGAAAAGGTCGAGATCGCCGTCATGGTCGAAATCGAGGAAGGCGGCGCTGGTGCTCCAACCCGGATCTCCGACGCCGAACGACGCGGTCGCATCACGGAAGGTCCCGTCACCATTGTTGAGGAGAAGGTGGGCGCTTCCCAGACCGGTCAGGTAGAGGTCCACGTCGCCGTCGTTGTCGACGTCTCCGGCCGCGGCGCCCATGCCGTAAAGCTCCAGGGCCAGCCCGGCGCGGCGCGTCACGTCGCGAAAGCTTCCCTTGCCGTCGTTCTGGTAGAGCGCCCCTCCGGCGCGGCCGGCGGCTATCCGGCCCGGCCAGCTCCTGCCGTTGGCCAGGAACAGATCCTGATCGCCGTCACCGTCGTAGTCGAGGAAGACGGCGCCCGAGCCCATCGTCTCGGGCAGCCATTTCTTGCCGAAGGCCCCGTTCACGTGGATGAAATCGATGCCTGCCGCGCGCGCACGCTCCTCGAACCGCACTTCACCGCGGACCGTCGGGGGCGTATCCGGCGCGGCCGGCACCGTGGTTGCCGAATCGCTGGAAGGGGTGGCGGGAGGCGAGGGAGGCTCCGCGGAGCCGCGGCAGGCGACCAGCGCGGCGATGAGCATCAGCCCCGGGAACTTGCGCATGCCGATCTCAACCCTGCGAAACGTGGGGCGTCATGATACCCGAAGGAAGGACAGGAGGGGGAAGGTCAGGTCCGGGGCGTGCCGGACGGACCTTTCGCCGGAAGATCCCGGCGACGCGCCGCCAGGTTGAAATCGCCCTGCGAGCAGTGCGAGCAGCCGTCGAAGGTGCGGTAGCGGGTACGGTAGGCGCAATCGAGCGTGTTGTACCAGATCTTGAAGCGCCAGCAGTAGAAGTCGGCATCGCCCGGCCGGTAGGAGCATTTAAGCATCTCCTCCGGCAGTCTTCCGGCGCGCCCTCGCTCGTCACGGGGGCGGGCCACATTAGGTTTCACGAGCGCCAGGTGCCTCATCGAGGCGCCATTCTAACAAACGCTTCGCCGGCAGCAAAAGGGGGGAAGGGTATGCTAGGCTTACGTCTTCCCGGAGGAGGAATCATTCCATGAAAAAAGAAGGACTCCTCGCCTACTTCGGCGGGCGTCAGGTGCCGCTCGCGGACGCCACCGTCAGCGTCCTGACCCACGCCTTCCTCTACGGCACGGCGGTTTTCGAAGGAATCCGCGGCTACCGCGCCTCCACCGGGGGCGACGTGCTGATCTTCCGGCTGCGCGAGCACTACCAGCGCCTCGAGAAGAGCTGCAAGATCCTCAATATCCGTCTGGCGCACGACGTGGATGCTCTGTGCCGGATCACCTCCGAGCTGGTGGCGGCCAATCGCCTGCGCGAGGACCTCTACATCCGCCCGATCGCCTACAAGTCGGCGGAGCGCATCGGCGTGCACCTGAGCGATGAATCGGAGCTGGTCATCGTGGTGGTGCCTTTCGGCAAGTACCTCGAGGACGACCGGCCCCTGGCGCTGGGAGTCTCGAGCTGGCGGCGCAGCGAGGACAACGCGATTCCGAGCCGGGCCAAGGTGAACGGCTCGTACGTGAACCTCGCCCTGGCGGCTTCCGACGCGCGCGCCTCGGGATTCGACGAGGCGATCCTGCTCAACGAGGACGGGCACGTCTCCGAAGCGGCCGGCATGAACCTCTATCTCGTCCGCGACGGCCGACTCATCACGCCCAGCGTCTCGGCGAACTTGCTGGAAGGGGTGACCCGAGACTCGATCCGGTCGCTCGCGCGCGAGGAGCTTGGGCTGACGGTCGAAGAGCGTCAGATGGACCGCACCGAGCTCTACGTGGCGGACGAGGCTTTTCTGGTCGGAACGGCGGCCCAGGTGGCTCCTGTCGGTTCGATCGACCGCCGCAACCTGGGAGACGGGAAGATGGGGCCGATCACCGCGCGGCTGAAGGATCTCTACGGCCGCGTCGTCCGCGGCCAGGTCTCCAAGTACGCCTCCTGGATCACGCGAGTTCCCGCCTGAGCCAGGTCCCAAGTTGAGACCTCGTCTCGCTCCCTGGGCGGCCTGCGCGCTCTGGATGGTGACGGGCTGGCTGGCGATTTTCGCCGCTTCCGTGGCGATGCTCGCCGCGCTCAAAGCGCTTCCCGACAGCGCGCCGCTGCGCACCGCGCTCAACTTCCTTCCCAATCTCCTGGGAATCAGCCTCGTTCTCCTGCTGGGTCTGAAAGAATCTCCCGCTCCCGCGTCGCAGGTCCTGTTCCTGCGACCGCCGCGCTGGATCCTCCTCCCCGGCGTGGCGCTGGCCACGCTGGGCCTCGCGCTGCTGGCGGCCGAGCTCGACACCTGGATCGAGGAAATCTTCCCGGCGCCCGAATGGGTCATGGAGATCTTCCGCCGGGCGCTCGAATACCACACCGCGATCGAGTTCGCGGGCGTCTTCTTTTTCCTGGTGGTGGTGGCGCCGGTGACCGAGGAAGTCCTGTTTCGCGGATTGTTCCTCAGCCGCCTCCTGGAGCGCTACTCGCCGCGCACCGCGGTGATTGGCTCGGCGGTCTGCTTCGGCGTGTTCCACATCCTCCCGTGGCAGGTGGTGACCGCCGCCCTGATGGGTCTCTTCCTTGGATGGCTGCTGCTGCGATCGGGATCGATCGCCGTGCCGATCGCGGCGCACGCCATATTCAACCTGCTGCCGGTGCTCGCCACGCGCGTGGATCCGGAGCGTACCCCCTTCCTGCAGGTGGTCGGGGCGCAGAGCCAGGAGCCGGTGCACCTTCCGGGAATCTGGCTCGCCGGCGCGGCCGCCGCCTTCCTCCTGGGGACGGCGGCCATCCGCAGCCTCACCACGGAATCCGGGGGACCGGCGGCCTCCTGACACCGGACCGAGGGGCGCGTCAGGAAACCGACTGCGCCCCTCCGCGTGCGGATCGCGAATTTTCCTTGCTCCACAAGGGTTTCAGCACAGGCCCCGATCCCGATTCCCGTTGGCGCACCCCCGGGAGCGACGTATAATTAGGCCACTTTCAGCACTCGGCGCACATGGAAAGGAAGCCCGCGGGACATGGGCGGCACTCTCGCTCCGCAGAAGGTCCGCATCCTCATCGTCGACGATGACGGCGAAAGCCTCGAGCTGATGTGGCAGTGGCTGGCCCTGCAGGGGCACGATCTCTCCATCGCCCGCTCGGGACGCGAAGCGCTGGAGCGCATCCGATCCTCGCCTCCCGATCTGATCCTGCTCGACGTGAAGCTGCCGGCCCCCGAAGGGCTCGAGGTGGCGCGCGCCCTCAAGGAGGACCCGGCCACCCGCACGATCCCGCTCATCGTGACCTCGGTGCGGCGCGACGCCCAGACCCGCGTGGAGTGCATCAAGCTGGGCGTCGAGGATTTCGTGACCAAGCCGTTCCATTGGGACGAGCTCGACGCCACGCTCCAGGCGGCGCTGGAGAAGCGCCGCCTCTACACCGCTCTCGAGGAGGCGAACCAGCGCCTGCAGGCGGCCAACACACAGCTGATGAAGCTCTCGGTCACCGACGATCGGACCCGGCTCTACAATGATCGCTACCTGCGCCAGCGCCTTTCGGAGGAGTTCAAGCGCTCGATGCGCTACGGCACGGCCCTGTCGGTAATCCTGCTCGACCTGGATCATTTCAAGAGCGTGAACGACCGCTACGGGCACGAGTTCGGCGATGCGGTGCTGCTGCAGTTCGGCGGAATCCTGGTGGACAACGCGCGCGAGATCGACATCGTGGGCCGGTACGGGGGAGAGGAATTCCTGATGGTCCTGCCGAATACCGACGGGATCAAGGCGGCGATCGTGGGGGAGCGGGTGCGCAAGGCCACCGAGGAGCACCTGTTCCAGGTCCAGGATCAGATCCTGCGGATCACCGCCTCCGCGGGGATCAGCTCCATCCCGACGAACCGCGAGGTGCGCGAAGAAGAGCAGTTCCTGCGGGCGGCCGATGAGGCCCTGTACCGCGCCAAGGAGGCGGGCAGGAACAAGGTGATCGTCGATCGCGCATCGATGCCGTCCAAGATCCTCGACGGCGACCTGTCGCCGATCTTCGATGCTTCCTATGAGGAGGAGTCGCCGCGCCGCAGGCCCGGCGATCGGGGAGAGGAGCTCAAGGAGAGGAAGGGCTGATCGACTTCGGGTCCTCGTCGCCGTCGGAATTCGACAGAATCAGCGCCAGCGCGGCGGCGGTCACTCCGATCAGGATGATGCCCTTGGCAGAGCCCCAGAACGGCTTCTTGTCGTTGCCGTTCACGATGGCGGCGTAGCCGCGCGGCGACAGGTCCATGCCGGGAATCGTGCCGCGGGCCGCCTCGGCCGGAATGGTCGCCAGATTCACCGTGAAGTTGCTCGCCGACGCGATTCCCACCTCCGATTCGACCGTATAGACTCCCTCCCCGGTGGAAACCGCGACGTGATACGTTCCCGCCGGAACCCCCTTCAGCTGGTACCTTCCCTTGGCATCCGTCGGCGACGAGGTCACGACACGACCGTCCTTCGCGATGGCGTGCACGCGCGCGCCTTCCAGGGGAGTCTTGCGATCGGTGCCGGTGACCTTTCCCTTGAGCGTTGCTCCCACGATGACGGATGGCGCGGGCGCTTCGGTCTCGTCGGGAGGAAGGTCTCCTTCCGGTTCCGGCGGAGCCTGGGCTTTTTCAGGCTCGGTCTGGGGCGGCGGGCTCGGGGGTGGAGGAGCGTTCTGCGCGAAGACGGTTCCGGAAAGCGGGAAGGCGAGCAGGCAGGCGAGCAGACCGCTGAGCATGCGCGCACATCCACGTCTGGATCCGGACATTGCGGACCTCGCGGCAGCTCACTCCCCGCCAGCCGGAGCCTCAGGGAGTGCTGCTGCTTCCCTTGGTGTTGTCGCCGTTGTCGTCGTCGTTCAGGGCCAGCAGAAGAAGGGCCAGCGCACCGCCTGCGATGATAGCGATTCCGCCGGGCGATTTCCAGAAAGCACCCTTGGGGTTCTTTCCTTCGAGCGTCCAGGCGTACCCCTTCACCGGCTTGTCGATTGCCGGGACCCGCTTCTCGACGTTTTCGGAGGGAACATTTGCCAGCGAAAGGCCGTAAGACTTCGCTTCGGTGAGCGCCATGGGCTTCTCGACCAGGAACACGCCGTCCTCCACCTCGACCACGATCTCGTAGTTTCCCGGCGAGATCCCGCTGATGGAATAGTTGCCCTTTTCATCGGTCGGCAGGCTCGAGTAGACCTGCACGCCGTCTCCCTTGACGACCCGTACGACGGCCCCGGACACCGGCGTCACCCGGTCGGCGCCGAACACGCGTCCCTGAATACTGGCGGTCGACGGACCCTGACCCGAGGCATCGGCTTGCGCCCGCACGACCCCCGGTGACCACGACAGGACCAGCGCGAAGATCAAAAGAACGACCGCCGTTCGACGTATCGAACCGTTCATCGTCGCGTATCTCCTTCGTTGACGTCCTTTTCCATCGACACCCATTCAAAAAGCGGGGCGAAGGTATGCTCATTTCGATCCCCTGTCAAGCAGGAATCCCGCCGACGCCTACCATTCCTCTGCGAGGATAGCTACGAGCCGCCCCAGGTTATCGAGATCGCGCTGGTGGATCACTTCCACCGGGGAATGGGAGTAGGTGGTCGGCCAGGAAAGCGGAATGTCGATGGCGCCGTACGGGGGAAAAACCGAGCCGTCGTTGCCTCCATGGGTCAGGCCGATCTGCAGGGGCAGCTTGCGGGCCGCGGCGATTCGCTCGACTTTTTCCAGGCCCGCTTCGGGAGCCAGGTTGGAGTTGTCCATCGCCCTCAAGACGGGCCCCTCCCCAAGGATGGCGTCGGCAAAGGCGGGAGTCTCCAGGGGCGAGTCTGAGGAGACGAAGGTATCCACCGCAAATACCACGTCAAAGGGGTCGTGGGCGGCGATCGCCTCCGCCCCTTTCAGCCCGATCTCTTCCTGGACGGACCAGGCGAAGGTGACCCTGTTCTTCAAGCTCTTCGGATCCAGCCTGCCGATCGCCTGGACCAGGGCCGTGCATCCGGCTCGATCATCGACGCTTCGGCCGGTCGCCCGATCCCCCGCCAGACGGCGGAAAATCTTGGGAATGGTGATCCAATCTCCGCGGGAAACCCCCAGTTGCCGGGTTTCCTCCAGGGTTGAAGTGCCGAAATCGACCGTCAGATCCTTCTCCAAGAAAGGCGCCGCGGCGGATCGTGCGTCCAGGTAGTCGGAGCGGGGACGGACGATTGCGGCAAGCTCTCCTGCACGGGTGTGCACCACGACTCTCTGCGCCTCGTAGAGCGTGGCGAAGAAGCCGCCCAGCGATTTCACCCGCGCCGTGCCGTCGGCTTCGAGCCCGGTAATCTCGTACCCGGTCTCGTCCATGTGGGCGATGAACAGGATCCGCTCGCCTCCCGACCCGGTGCGCACCAGCAGATTGCCGCTGCCGTCGACGGTGGCGCTCTGGCGGGCCCATGCCGGAAGGAGCCGCAGGATCGCTTCGCGGACCTTCTCCTCGCGTCCCGACACTCCGGGAGCCAGCATCAACGGCTCCAGGACCGTGAAGCTGCGGGAGTCTTTCTCCGCGGCACCCGACGGCGGCCTTTCGAGCGCACCCAAGGCGAGGGCCAGCGCCGCGATCGCCGCCACCCGGGCGCGCCTCACCGCAGCGACTCGAGATAAGCGTCCATCAGCCGGATGAGCGTGTCGAGATCGTCGAGCGACACCGTCTCCACCGGAGTTCCCGGAAAGCGGACCGGGACGCCGAGGACCGCCAGGGGGCGCCCCGCGAAGGGCTTGCCATCATGGGTGGAAGGGAAACGGACACTCTGGAGAGGAATGCCGAGGGCATGGGCTTTCGCGCGAATCCCGGCGCGCAGGGCGCGGGAGGCCGCGTCCTTCTCGGGGGAATCGGCCAGGAAGGGACCGCGCCCCGCCCGGCCGCCCGGCGGCTTCCCGGTCTCATCCGCCGCGGCGGCGGAGTAGAAATCCAGAACGAGGACCTCGTCCGCCTCGAAGCGCTTCGCCAGCCGCTGGGCCCCCCGCTCCCCCGACCAGCTCTGCGCCGCCCAGGCCAGGACGAGCGATCCCTCTTTCGGCGGTGTGACATTGCGTGCCAGCTGCAGCAGCACCTCGCAGCCGGCGCGGCCGTCCATCGCGAATCCCGCCACCATGCCTCCCCCCAGCACCGCCAGGTCTTTCTCCAGGGTCACGGGCGCCAGCAGACGGATGCCCGCCGCCTTCGCTTCGGCCTCGCTGCGCGCCCCGGCATCCACCAGGAGATCCTCGTCGCGCGGCGGCGGGGCCGGGGCCGCGTTATCGGCGCGGCCCCGCTGCAGGTGCGTCGACAGGATCGCGCCGGCCGCGGGAATGGGATCCCGCCCCTCGGCGGCGCCGATGAGCAGGGGCTGTCCGACGAAATAGGCGTTGAAGCGGGGCGGCAGCGGCTCCCGGGCGGGACGTCGCACGCGCAAGTAGCCATCCGGGCGTATCTGCGTCACGACGAAGCCAGCTTCGTCCATCGCCGCCATGACGAGCCTCACCGGCCGGCCGCTTCCCAGGACGAGCACCAGGTTCCCGAGATTGTCCACTTCCGCGCGGCGTCCCGCCGGAAGGCGTGACTGGATCGCGTCGCGCACATTCGCTTCGCGCCCCGAGACGCCCTGGGCGCGAATCAGCGCACGCAGCGACTCGAGGTCCTGGGATTGCAAAGAAGAGACGAGGCAGAAGCAGGCCAGCGCTGTCGGGAGAAAGCGACGCAGCGACCTCAAGCGCCCTCCAGCGCGGCGAGGAGATCGGCCAGGGGGACGCGCTCCCACTGATTGGAAGAGACGAAGATGAAGGAAATGCGGCGATCCTTTCCGATCACGAAGGCCGAGGGCCGGGCGATGCGGTAGGCGTCCACCGACAAGGCGTGATAGACACCGTACGCCTTCGTTACACCGCGATCCGAATCGAGCAGGATCGGGAACCACCGTGGCTTGCTCAGGAGCCCGCGCGGGTCCGACAGCCCCGAGGGTTTCTGCGCCGCGACCATCCACAGCCTGGCGCGCCGCCCGGCGAACTCCGCTTCCGCCGGCTCCAACTGAGCCAGCTGCCTGCGGCAGTTGGGTCACCAGGTGCCCCGGATGAAGATGAGCGCCAGCGGGCCGCCGGCGTCGCGCAGCGTGAAGGCTTCCCCTTCCGCGGTGCGCAGCGTGAAATCGGGCGCGGACGAGCCCACTCGCAACGTGCTGGAGTCGCGCGGCATCCTTCCTCAGCTTGGATCGCAGGCATCCCCGATCCCGTCGCCGTCGGAATCGGCCCATCCGGGATTCGGCACTGCAGGACAGTTGTCCCACCGGTCGATCAAAGCGTCGCCATCGGAGTCGAGATCGTCGTGGTCGGGATCGACCGGCAGGAAGAGCTCGGCGGGAACGCTCGGAAGCCGGGCCGGGTCTGTCCCGGCATAGCGCGGGCCGATCCGGGAGCCGTCGCTGGTCGGTGCCAGCCATGCCGCCGTGCCCGGCAGGATCTCCAGGCCCATGCTGCTGGTTCCCTGGAGGCCGGTCGTCCCGCTGACCTGGGAAATCGACGTCAGAGATCCAATCCAGTCGGCTCCCGAGCCGGAGAGCCTGTTGACCAGACTGTAGTTCAGGAAATCCAACATCGAATTCCCGTAGCCCACGCCGGCCTTCCACATCATCGCTCCCATGGCCTCGAAGATATTGTCGGTGATGTTGATGCGCGCGGCGGCGGGCTCCACATGCGCGTCGAAGAGGCCGGTCATCTGGATAGCGGGGTTATCACGCGGCGGACGCATGAAAAGATTGTGGAGGAGGAAGCCATCCTGGGTCGAAGGATAGGCGGCCGACGACCATGAAAGGACCATCATGCCGAGCCCCGAAACCAGCACCGCATTGTCGGTGACCGACCAGCCGGTGCCCATCCAGGCGGAGTGGTTAGGCAATCCGACCCCCACGGAAATGCCGCGCGGAAAGAAGGAGGTGTCGATGCTTCGGCGGTCGGCGCCGCGCACGATGTTGCCACGCGCCTGGTAGGCATCCCGGATGCCGTCCGCCGCCATGTTGCGGACCAGCCCGAACTGCAGAATCTCGTTCTGGAAGGCGCGCGGAATCGCTTCCATGCCGTTGCCCAACACGCTGACGCACACGTTATTAACGGCCCAGATGCTCTCCCGGTCCCAGGTGCGCGTAGACCCGATCGTGATGAAGCAGGAAGTGCTTTGCAGGTTGAGGCAGACGTTGTCGCGCGCCACCCAGCCCTGGCCGGTCCAGGCCGGTGTGGCGCCGCTGCCGATCGAGGCGACCTGCAGGCAGGAACCGCCATCGTCCGCGCCGATGTTGGCGAAGAGGTTGTGCTCGATGCGCAGCTGCCCTCCGGGGCTTCCGACCTGATCGAGGGTATCGACCGCGTCGCACGAGTCGCCGGAGGCGGTGTTCGGGCAGTACTTGCCGATGCTGTCGTAGACCCCGGAGCTCCCCCCGGCTTTCGAGGACCACCAGACAAAATCGTCATTCGTCCGATCGAAGCGGGCGTTGCGGACGTGCACGTCGTCGGCGGAGAGCTCCGGTCGTGTATGCTCGATCTTCAGGCCGTGTCCTTCGTTTCGCGCCGTGATCATCGGATGCGCCCAGTGCAGGAAGAGCCAGTCGACATCGAAGCGCGTCGAGTCCTCCCATTCGATCGCCGCCTCGCCGGCGTAACGATAGATCTCCACCGTGTCGAAGATCCCGGTCGATGCGCCGCCTCCCGTGTAGCCCTGGATATAAATGCCGCTGCCGCTTCCCGTGGCCCAGGCTTCCTTGCCGACCGATTCGAAGGAAGCCGCCTCGAAGTCATAGCCTGCGCCGGGCTCCACGCGGACGAAGATCTGATGGTCGAAATCGGTGTCCGAGGCTCCGGCGCCGCGTATCACGGCCGGGCGGAGGATCTGGTACTGGTCGCCGACGCCCACCTTCTCGGATACGTCGGAGGCCGGATAGGGCTGGTTCTCGTCGCGCAGCGTGTAGGCGCCGGGTGACAAGCAGGCCGAGCCCGGTATCGCGAAGGCCAGGACGAGCGACGTCGCGGACACCACTTTCTCGACGCGGACCCTGGTCCCGATCCCGTCGGCATCACACCAGAACCAGGAGCCCGCCGCGAGCGCGTTGTTCCATAAGGTCCCGGACCCGGTCACGTTCTTCCCCGACACCGACGCCAGGCCTGTCCGGTAGTCGGGCTGTCCGGTGCGCTGCGCGTTGCTGCGGCTGTCGTAGTCGAGCAGCAAGGTGCTCCCCGACAAAGACGTCAGATCGTACCAGCGCCCCTTGCGCTGCCCCGAGCGCCAGGCGACCCGCAACTCCGGACTGTAGACCAGCGACGGCAGCGAGGGATCGGTGAGGTAGATGTCCGACGTTCCGTCATCGGCGATGACCGAAGCCACCGTCCCCTGATGCAGGATATCTCCCTTGACCTGGAGCAGCCCGCCGGCGCGCACCCGCACGCCGTCCTCCGCCGCCGTGGCGTTGCCGTCGGGACGCAGGCTCAGGGTGACGCCGCCGATGAGGCTCATCCGGCCGGAAATGTCGACGCCGCCCGCTACTCCCACGCCGTTGCCGCCCATCTCGAACACCACCCGGTTTCCCGAAATCACCATCTCGCCCCCGCTCTCAACCACGAGCCGGGCGCATTCGTCGACGCCGTTGGCAAACTGGGTGAAAACGACGCGGTGCCCGGAGGCGATCACCACCTCGTCGGATGGGAGAGGCACGGCGCCGCCCACCCAGGTGGAATGTTTGTTCCAGCCGCCCGAGTGGGCGCTGGTCTTGACCGCCGCGCCGGACAGCGACGTGCCCGTGGCCAAAAGTGCCGCGAGAATCACGATCCTGTGCGGAAGGCGTCGAGCCGTCACGGGAGCTCCCTGGCCAATCATAGCGCGTTCGTAGCCGTCAACATCTGGTACAGGAAAAGGGTCCGCTTCTCGCCGTCCTTGCATCGGAACCGCAACCCGAGGAAGAAATCGAGATCGGAATAGGCCCGCTGGATCTGCGTCTCCAGATCGCCCAGATCCTTGACGCTTCTCCAGCGTGCGTCGGAGCGCTCCACATGCTCCATGTCCTTCTTGGTGAAGAAGGAAGCCAGCGCATCGCCCGGCTGCAGCTTGCTGTCCGATGCTTCGCTACCGGCCTGGACCCGCGAGATCACCAGACGCGAGTCGCTCTCAGGCTGGATCTCGAAGCCGCCGTACAGCCGCAGAGCGTCACGACCCGTCAGACGCGGGCGGTCGGGCCGCCGTGCCAGGACCAGATCGATCGGCACGGCCTTCCCTTCGCGCTGGACTTCGACGACCCATTTGTCTCCGGCGGCAGCCTGCAGCAGGATTGATTGTACGACAGCCAGGGTGGTCAGGACCTCTCCGTGTACCTTCGAAAGCCCATCTCCACGTCGCATTCCCGCCTGCTGGGCGGGGCTGTCGGGGAAGACATCCTCCACGACCCAGCGGATGTTGGGACCCAAAGAGAAGAGTTTCCGGGAGTCGGAATCGGCCGGCTCCACGTGGGCGCCTATCCAGACTCGAGGAGGAGAGCCGGCCCGCATCCAGGCCAGGCTGCGGTCCAGCCATTCCGCCGGGATCAGCAATCCGATACCCGTCATCCCCTGCATCAAATTCTGTCCGAACTGCATGGCGGTGCACATGCCCGCCAGCCGGCCCTGCGCATCGACCCCGGGGCCGCCCGCGAACCCGCGGGGCAGCGAGACATCGCTCTGCAGGTAGTCCTCGACCGGATGGATCCCGAATCCGGATCGATGCAGTCCGCTCACCACGCCCGGCGTGCTTGTCACCGCCGGGGCCATGCCGCTCGCCGACGTGTAGCCGAGGGCCAGCAGCTCTTCTCCCTCGCGCATCGGCTCCGCCTGACGGCGCGCCAGCGGAGGGATGTCGTTGAGATCCGACGACAGCAGTCCCACGCCGACGAGAGGATCCAGGGCCGTGATTCGCGCCGATCCCGTTCTCCCGCGCGCGTCCCGTATCCGGATCTCGCGCGCTCCCATCAGGAGGGAAGCATCCGACAGAAACTCGCCTCCGCCCAGAGAAAACCCGCTGCCAAGCAGCGAGTCCACGCGTACGGTGGCGCCGTTGGCCATCGCCTCGTACACGGAAGTGGCCTCTCGGTCGTGGATGGCCACGACCTGGATCAGCGATTCCCTGGGCTGGGGTGCGGCGGTGCCCGCGGCCGCGGCGATTCCCTCCAGTTTCGCGCCGCACTGCGAGCAGTACGAATCTCCTGTCTCCACCTCGGCGCCGCACTTCGGGCAATGCGGCGCCTGGCTCCAGGAGATCGCGGTGCCCATGAGGAGAATCAGCAGCGCGGCAATCCAGGCCCGGGAGCTCGAGCTTCTGGATCGTTTCGTCCCAGGACAAAGCGCTGGAAGGTTCACTCCTGCCTCCTCAGTAGACGGGGGCTGAAAGGACGTCGGGAAAGAGGTTCCAATAATAGCGCTCCTCCTTTTCTCCCTTCTCCGCGGTCTTCACGCTGAGCTGCATGGCATAGGTCGCCAGCCGCGGCGGCCCTGCCGCCGCACTCTTTTCCCCGAAGATGTGGACGTTGCCGCCCCTCACAATCTGGTTGAGGGTCTCGAGGTGGCGAACTCCTTTGCCGTCGACCGAAATCAACAGGTCGCCTTCATGGAAGCCCTCCTTCTCCCCGCGGCCGCCACGCACCAGGTTCTGGAAGCGGAGCCCCTGCTGCGACGTGGACCCGGTGTCGACTTCCACCAGGTTGGCCTGCAACCCTTCCTGGATCTCGTCGGCGGGAGCGAGCAGGATCTTCGCCGGTCTGGGAGTCGGATTCACGGCGAGCGTCATCTCCTTGCCGCGGCGCATCAGCTTCAAGGACACGGCGGTTCCCGGGACCGAGCGCAGGAGCAAGGATCCCGCTCCGGCCACGCTGTGGACCGCTTCACTGCCGACGCCCCCGAGGAGATCGCCGGGCTGCACTCCGGCCTTTTCCGCGGGCGAGCCGGGAACGAGGTACGAGACCACGGGAAGCATCGTGTCCGGTGGAAGGTCGAAGCGCGCCCGCCGCCGTTCGTCCATCTTCACCAGCCCGACGCCGAAATACGGGCGCTCCGCCTTCTTCTTCTCGGCCAGCAGCTCGACCATTCCCTTCAGATCCGCCGCCGGAACCGCGAAGTTGATTCCGGGATCGGGGGAGCTGAGCACCATGCCAGCCGCCGCGCCGTAAGCGTCGAGCAGCGGTCCACCCTGGCACCCCTCCTCGAGCGTGTGGTCGGTCCGCAGCAGGTGCTCGAAGGCGATCAGGTTGGTTCCGTCCTGCTCCACGGCAGAGATTCGGCCGCGATGGAAAGCCTCCGGGAGGTAGTCGACCGTTCCATCTCCCACGGCGACGGGATAGCAGATGGCCCATGCGGGATCCAGCTCTCCCGGGACCAATTCCGACGCCGCCAGCGGGAGGGCGTCGGGAACGTTGGCCTGCAACACTCCGATGCCCGAGGGAAGGTCGTATCCCAGGATTTGTGCGGACACAATCCTGTTGTTGTAGGTGCGGACGTCGGCCACCTCGACCCATTCGAGGGCCCGCGCGCTGGTGACATACAGCCCCGGCCGGGAATAGGGAAAGGCGGTCGCGAACCGCTTGGTGCGGCGCGGCAGGTAGCGCGCCAGGAACCCCGAGGAGAATTGCCGGACCAGTTGTGGCGGGAAGGCTTCCTCAATGCTCGGCGGCTCCTTCACCAGGATCAGGCCGACCACGGAGGCGCCGACTTTCTGCAATCGCGCCGCGCCTTCGGCACCGGCGAGGACCCGGAGGTCCCATCCGCAGGCGGCGCAGTGACGCCATCCGGCCTGGGAGCGGTAGCCGCACCGGGGACAGACGGTCTCGGAGGCGACCCCGGCCGGCCCCTGGTCCGGGAGCGCCGCCGAGGCGCCCACCGCCAGGAGTGCCGCCACCACCAGCAACAGCGCCGCGCGGGTGAGTGTGCTTTTCATAGAATGACCGCCCAGTTCTCCTCGATGACGACGGAGACGACACGTTGCTGCTGCGCCTTCAGGTTCAGCGCCACGCCGATCCGCCCTCCCAGGTACATCCGCACCAGCGCCTCCCGCAGATCCGCGAGGCTCTTCACCGAATGGGGCGACAGCGCTCTGAAGACCTCGGGCCTCAGCGGCTGCTCTTTCCAGTCCTGGGCCGGGAGCACGTCCAGCACCCTCTCGTTGTCCACCAGGTGGTAGCTTCCCGCGATGCTGAAGTTGTTGAAGATGCGCAGATCCACCCGACCCCCTCTCGGGTCCTCGACGAATTCCGCCTGCAGATAGCGCTCCAGGTCCTTCAGCGGATCGATGCGGGGCGTCGCGGGGCGCAACGCCGTCTTCACGGACAGGGTCGTCTCGGCGCCGGCGCGCTCCAGGTTGAAGGTCAGCGGGGCATCCGGCCCCACGCTCGACACCGCCTCCTGGAGGAGGTACATCTCCGTCGCACCGCGGCCATTGATGCCGAACAGGAGATCGCCGACGTGAAAGCCCGCCCCTTCCGCGGGGGTTCCCTTGAGCACCGATTCCACCAGCAGTCCGCGATTCCGCTTGAGGGAGAACTTCTTGAGGCTTTCCGCATCGGCCGGCCGGACCTGGAGGCCGACGAACCCACGGCGATAGGCACCGTCTTTCTGGATCCTCTCGACCACCCATCGAGCCATCCGCGAAGGGATGGAATACCCCTGGGCCTTGAAGGCGCCGTAGGTCATGTCGTTGACCCCGAGCACCAGCCCCTGTACGTCGACCAAGGGGCCGCCGCTGTTACCGTGCGTGAAGAAGGCGTCCGAGTGCAGGAAATTCTCCACTTGGTTGAGCCCGACCCGCGC